>NZ_JANCPQ010000004.1:0-241774 GCF_024295825.1 Streptococcus sp. CF10-1
ATCCTCTTTTCTCCTGTGAGATTGCCATTTCTCAGTTGTTCCTGATAATGAGGAATAGCTTCTCGATCCCACTTTATAGATTCCTGGCGAGCTTCTTCGACAATTTTACTATATTCAGTTGTAAAATTTTTATAAAAGCCATATCCGATAGCCGCCTTATTTACGATTTCCCCCCTCATAATGGCATTTAAAACATTTGAGGCTACATTTTCATCGACTCCTAAAGCCCGGAGGGAATCCAACGTTGTTGCTATCAGTCGAGCTAGCTTTTCACCTGCCCTGAGCAATTCTGGGTGAAAATCCTCAGATGCAGTCAATAAATTTCCCTTTCCATCCGATTGGAAAACACCAAAGTCATGGGAGCTTTCCGGATCAGTAATCTGGGTATAATGAAGGGGAACAAGGACATTGACTTTACCGACAGGTTTCTTAAGTGGTTCATCGGAGTCCCCAGGTAATTTGGTAATGGTGTGTTCTCGATTAAGCATACCCACGACATCAAAAGGATTGACATAGTACTCAATTTTTTCGCTAATCTTTTTGATTTTCTCGTCACTGAGTCCCATTTTCTTTAAACTCTTTGTCGTGTCTGGACCGTCAAAGAGGACGACTTTGCCGATTTTCTCCAGTTCTTGATCACTGAGGCCAGCTACCCCTTGCGCAGAGACAATGGTTCCTAGGGAATGAGCTGTGATGTCCATCGTCGCATTTGGAGCCTTTTCGCGCATCTCAGCGATCTTCGTTTTCATTCCTACTGTTGCTAACTTGGCTTGCGGCGTATGGATATGGTTGAGCGCAAACTGAGCGTCGTTGTCAATCCAGTCGTTCAAATTCTCTATACTGATAGCATCACTTCCGCGGATGGTCATATAGGTTTTCTTGGTATCTTTAGTTAAGGTTGGCGTATCCGTTAAGTAGTAGGCATTAAAACCAGCTCTCTCATCAGTTAAGAGTCCTTTTTGATAGCGTTTGATAGGATACTCTTCTTGGTGAACCCCTCCTCCAGAATCACCAACTTGGAGTTTTATCGTATCTTCCACAGTATGTAAATCAGGATCTGGTTGCAAGTAGACCTTACCATTATGGGGAAGATGTTTACCTCCGGGAGTGATTTCCCATTCTTTTTTATCCTTGTTATAAATCTTAGTATCTTGAGAGAAATCAAATTCTAGAGAATCTCCATTATCTAACAATTTTCTAATATCTTTCAATTGAGACTCATAGGGAAACCTAACCGGCCTCCCTAGATAAGCAGACTGAGCTAAATCTGCATAAAAATTATCAAAGGTTTTTAAGTTACTATTAGTCAAAAATCCTTCCTCCTACTCGCAATGGACTGCCTTGCGTCATAGTATCAAAAACAACTCGTCCATTCTCAATTTCAAAAATTACTTGCCAAGTTGAGCCCTCTATATTATTAAAACCTCCTCCAACTATTACAACATTACCTCCCCCTTGTGGAGTTCCATTTCCAACTTTTTCCCACATTGTTTCATCCCAATCAATCTGAACAGATTCTACTTTAGGATTTAAAGATTTTACAAACTCTTTAATCTCTTCTTCATGCTCCTTCAGATAAGCCAACTGCTTAGCCCGTGGGCTCAGAGTTATTCCTCCAAATAGATTTGTTTTCTGCGCCATCCATGCTCCTCCTCCAAATACTACAAGGGCTATAACTAGCCAAACCAAAGTACGTTTTTTCATCTCTTTCCTCCTATATAGTGGAATCTAAGTATATTATATCATGAATGTAAAAAAAAATACTTTTAGCAAGTATTGTAAGTTAGTAGAGAATGAGCAATATTAAATTTGAGTAAAAATTATCAAATTTTTTTAAGTTGCTATTACTCATAAAGATCCCATAAATTTCCTTTCAAAATTCTTATTGGCTGCATTTGGATAATGACCAGCTTCTCTGGAATTTCATTTGCATTACGTTTCAGTGGGAAGCCTAATGTAAATTCAGTATCCTTATTATTATTGATTTTTCCGTCCACTGTCATCATATATCCCCCACCTTGAGGAGTACCATTTCCTACCTGACCAACCTTCATACTATCCCAATCGAACTGAACACTTTCAACTTTAGAATTCCAAGATTTAACGAAATTCGCCATTTCCTCCTCGTGCTCCTTCAAATAAGCCAACTGCTTAGCCCGTGGGCTCAGAGTTATTCCTCCAAATAGATTTGTTTCCTGTGCCATCCATGCGCCTCCTCCAAATACTACAAGGGCTATAACTAGCCAAACCAAAGTACGTCTTTTCATCTTTTTCCTCCTATATAGCGGAATCTAAGTTTATTATATCATGAATGTAAAAAAAAATACTTTTAGCAAGTATTCTAAGTTAGTAGAGAATGAGTAATATTAAATTTGAGTAAAAATTATCAAAGGTTTTTAAATTACTATTACTCAAATTTGTCCCATCCTCCATTTTTTAATACACTAGGTGGATTTAGCATTCCAATTAAATCTATTGAAGGAATAGCATTCTCATTTTCTAGCGGAAAATCTACTGTAAAATCAGAATCCTTTATATGATTAAAAGAACCCTTCACTGATAGATTATAACCTCCCCCCTGTGGAGTTCCATTCCCTATCTGTTCAACAGTTAAACTATTCCAATCCATCTGAACAGATTCTATCTTTGAATTTTTAGACTTTACAAATTTTACAAGTTCTTCTTCATGTTCCTTTAAATAATCCAACTGCTTAGCTCGCGGGCTCAGAGTTATTCCTCCAAATAGATTTGTTTCTTGTGCCATCCATGCACCTCCTCCAAAAATTACAAGTGCTAAAATTAGCCAAACTAAAGTACGTCTTTTCATCTTTTCCTCCTATATAGCGGAATCTAAGTTTATTATATCATGAATGTAAAAAAAAATATTTTTGATAAGTATTGTAAGACTATAGAGAATGGGTGATGGACGAAACTATCCTAATCTTTTGTATTACTATTCGTCAAAACCTCTTCCTCCTACACGCAATGGAGCCCCACTTCCGATTCCTTCAATAAAATCTTTTTCATTGGCCTTTCCATCTTTTATATAAACTAAAACACTCCAACTGGAATTTTTAATTTGGTTAAAGCCACCGAAAACTCGAATAACTTTACCTCCACCCTGTGGTGTACCATTTCCTATCTCTTCCCAGCGTGTTTCTTCCCAAGCAATCTGAACTGATTCGACTTTAGGATTTAAAGATTTTACAAACTCCTTAATCTCTTCTTCATGCTCCTTCAGATAAGCCAACTGCTTGGCTCGCGGACTTAGAAATAGATTTGTTTTCTGCGCCATCCATGCGCCTCCTCCAAAGACTACAAGAGCTAAAACTAGCCAAAGTAAAGTACGTTTTTTCATTTCTTTCCTCCTATATAGTGGAATCTAAGTATATTATATCATGAATGTAAAAAAAAATACTTTTAGTAAGTATTCTAAGTCAGTGGGGAATGAGTGATATTAAATTTTAGTAAAAATTATCAAAGGTTTTAAGTTACTGTTAGTCAAAAAGTTCACCTCCTAATCTTATACCATTGCTGATACCCATGCTTTCTAAATCAACTTTTCCTTCTTTAATTTCTATTAGGACATTCCAGTCTGATTCTTTTAGATTGTTAAATTCACCAAATATGCTAACAACTTCCCCTCCGCCTTGTGGGGTTCCATTTCCAACTTTTTCCCACTTAGTTTCATGCCAATTTATTTGAACAGATTCTATTTTTGGATTTTGAGATTTTACAAAATCCTTAATCTCCTCTTCATGCTCCTTTAGATAAGCCAACTGCTTGGCTCGCGGACTAAGAAATACTCCTCCGAATAGATTTGTTTTCTGCGCCATCCATGCACCTCCTCCAAATACTACAAGTGCTAAAACTAGCCAAAGTAAAGTACGTTTTTTCATGATTATCCTCCTTAAACGTGGATTCTAAACCTATTATATCATGAATGTAAAAAAATACTTTTAGCAAGTATTGTAAGGCTATAGAGAATGTGTGATGGACGAAACTATCCTAATCTTTTGTATTACTATTCGTCAAAACCTCTTCCTCCCACACGCAATGGAGCCCCACTTCCGATTCCTTCAATAAAATCTTCTTCATTGGCCTTCCCACTCTTTTATATAAGATAAATTGTAAAATATAGTGCAACAAAAAAACTCATAGCGTTTCATGGGGGTAAACTGTAAGTAACCACACAAACAGAACCCGAGGAAAAACTATGAGCTACTCCCATCTTACCATAACCGACCGAATAAAGATAGAAACCAACTTGGAATTAGATTTAAAACCTTGCCAAATTGCAAGTAAACTTGGCGTCCATAAGTCTACCATTTCAAGATAGTTAAGACGATGTCAAAATGGTTATTCTGCAGTCTTAGCACAGGAAGAGTACGACCGCAGGGCCAAACAAAAAGGTCGGAAGTCTCGTTTGACACCAAAGTTGAAAAAGGAAATTGAGAACGATTTAAAATCCTCCTGAGGCTTTGAACAAGGCCTTATATGATATCAATCACCGACCACGAAAATGTTTAGCTTACAGAACTGCTTATGAAGCTCTAGTGGATGAGTTAGAGTAAATGTTGCGCTTATTCTTGCAATTTATCATTTATTTTTATAATTAATGAGGGCATTTTATAAATAATTTGTCATTTCCTATCGTTTTTAAACACAGATTATAAAAACATTCGTAATTAACTTGATTGATTGCCTTCCATCCTGTATAATAGAGTGAAACTATTTTTGAGGAGATTTTTATGTCATCATTTCGTAAACAAGCAGCCCTTTTAGGTCTGACTGCAGCTGTATTTGCAGCTTCTACTGCACAAGCAGATGAAAAAGCTGCAAATCTAGATACTAGCACAACACCAACGCCAGTAGCAAATCAATCTGAGAAACCCGTTGCAACTACTGGAAATGAAAAGGCAACGGTATCTGAAAAAACGGACGTCCCTGCTAAACAAGATGAAAATGCTACTCCAGTAGCAAGCACTGAAACAACCCCTTCTAAAGAAAAAAGCCTTGCGGACGACAAAGCCCTTCAACCAACAGAAGGACAGGAAGTCGATGTCCGCATCCTTGCAACAACCGACCTCCACACCAATCTAGTTAACTATGATTATTACCAAGACAAACCTGCTGAGAATGTTGGACTAGCAAAGACAGCTGTTCTCATTGAGGAAGCTAAAAAAGAAAATAGCAATACACTTCTTGTAGATAATGGAGACACCATCCAAGGAACGCCACTTGGAACTTACAAGGCCATCGTTAACCCGGTAAAAGAAGGGGAACAACACCCTATGTATGCAGCCCTTCAAAAGCTCGGTTTTGAAGCTGGAACACTTGGAAACCATGAGTTTAACTATGGTTTAGACTACCTCAAACGTGTCATTGATACAGCTGGAATGCCGATTGTCAATGCCAATGTAGTTGATCCTAAAACGGGTGCTTATGTCTACGACCCCTATAAAATCATCAGCAAAACCTTTGTTGATAAAACTGGTCGCAAAACGACTGTCAAAATCGGGGTGACTGGAATCGTTCCCCCTCAAATTCTCAGCTGGGATAAGGCCAACCTCGAAGGAAAGATTCAGGTCAATGACTCCGTCGAAGCTATTCAAAAAATTATTCCTGAAATGCGCAAAGCAGGTGCAGACATCACTCTTGTACTCTCTCACTCAGGTATCGGAGATGATAAGTACGAAAAAGGCGAAGAAAACGAAGGCTATCAAATTGCAAGCCTACCTGGTGTGGATGCAGTCGTAACAGGGCATTCTCACGCTGAATTCCCAAGCGGAAATGGCACTGGCTTTTATGAAAAATATGCTGGTGTTGATGGCGTAAATGGTAAAATCAACGGTACTCCTGTAACCATGGCTGGAAAATATGGGGATCACCTCGGCATTATCGACCTCAACCTTATCTACAAAAACGGAAAATGGACTGTTGCCAACAGCAAAGGTTCTATTCGCAAGATTCACACTAAGTCCAAAGACGCTGATGAACGAATCAAAGAAATTGCCAAAACAGCCCACGAAGGAACCATCCAATACGTTCGCCAACAAGTCGGAACAACAACTGCACCGATCACGAGCTATTTTGCCCTTGTCAAGGATGATCCATCTGTTCAAATCGTCAATAACGCACAAATCTGGTACGCTAAGAAAGAACTAGCAGGAACTCCTGAAGGAGATCTTCCTATTCTCTCGGCTGCGGCACCATTTAAGGCGGGAACCCGTGGAGATGCTACTGCCTATACAGATATTCCAGCTGGCCCAATCGCCATCAAAAACGTAGCAGATCTCTACCTCTACGACAATGTCACGGCTATCTTAAAAGTTACAGGAGCTCAACTCAAAGAATGGTTGGAAATGTCTGCTGGTCAGTTCAACACGATTGATCCAACTAAAAAAGAAGCGCAACAACTTATCAATCCAAGCTACCGTACTTATAATTTTGATGTGATTGACGGTGTGACCTATGAGTACGATGTCACCCAACCAAATAAATACGACCGTGAAGGTAAGTTGATCCACCCAGATGCTAGTCGCGTCCGCAATCTTAAATACCAAGGGAAAGATGTCCGTCCAGATCAGGAATTCATCGTGGTAACCAACAACTATCGCGCAAATGGTAATTTCCCTGGCGTTCGTGATGCTAGCCTCAATCACCTCCTCGGACTTGAAAATCGCCAGGTTATCATCAACTATATCCTCGATGTAAAAAATATCAACCCAAGTGCAGATAAAAACTGGCACTTCACAGATAGCATAAAAGGGTTGGATGTTCGTTTCTTGACAGCTGATAAGGCCAAAAACTTGGTCGGCACAGATGGTGACATTCAATATCTAGCTAGCTCCGACCAAGAAGGTTTCGGCGAATACCGCCTTCTCTATGTAGAGCCTAAGACTGAACCTGCTGAAACAAATCATCACGAGATTCAAGATACACAGGAACAAAATCAAGGCGATGCAATCACTCTTTCAAATGGTGGCCAAACTATTATTTTACCAAGCGCTCATAATCCAGTAGCTACTACCCTACCACATACAGGTGAGAAAACGTCTATCCTAACCTTCCTAGGTGTCATTCTTGCCGGGTTTGGATTTTCTCTCAAGAAAAAGGAAGAATAACATAATTGAAGCAAGACGAGACTCGTCCTGCTTCTTTTTTAGCCACCAAAAAAACTGCCAGATTTCTCTAGCAGTGTTTTGATATTTCATTTGCTTAGTAGACTGTTTTTTCAGTTTCTACATCGAAGAAGTGTGCTTTGTTCAAGTCAAATCCTAGTTCAACTGTTGCACCTGTTTGCAAGTAGTCACGAGCGTCCACTTTGGCAACAAATTCGTCTTTACCAACTTGGCAGTAAAGGTGAGATTCTGAACCAAGCAATTCTGATACGGAGATAGTAGCTTTGACAACTGATTCTGGGAATGTTTCAAGGAAAGCAGGTTCTGCATTCACATCTTCTGGACGAATACCGAAGATCAATTCTTTACCTTCATAGCCTTTTTCACGAAGAACTTTCAATGCTCCTTCTGGCACTTTCAAACGGAAACCATCAGAAACAATTTCGTTGCCTTCTAATTTCACATTGATGAAGTTCATAGCTGGACTTCCGATGAATCCTGCAACGAACTTGTTAACTGGGTTTTTGTAAACTTCTTGAGGTGTACCGATTTGTTCTACACGTCCGATAGTACCTGTACCAGCAGGGTTCTTAGTTGCTGACATGATAACGATACGGTCGGCAAGTGTCATCGCTTCTGTTTGGTCGTGCGTTACGTAGATAGTTGTAGCACCGATACGACGGTGAATCTTCGCAATTTCAGCACGCATAGATACACGAAGTTTGGCGTCCAAGTTTGACAAAGGCTCGTCCATCAAGAACACTTTTGCATCACGGACGATCGCACGCCCCATGGCAACACGTTGACGTTGACCACCAGAAAGGTCAGCAGGTTTACGATCCAAGAACTCTTTCAAGCCAAGGATTGCTGCAGCTTCTTGCACACGTTTGTCGATGTCTTCTTTGCTGTATTTACGCAATTTCAAACCGAAAGCCATGTTGTCATAAACAGTCATGT
Source organism: Streptococcus sp. CF10-1 (assembly GCF_024295825.1). Classification (GTDB taxonomy): domain Bacteria; phylum Bacillota; class Bacilli; order Lactobacillales; family Streptococcaceae; genus Streptococcus. The sequence goes on from NZ_JANCPQ010000004.1 coordinate 8,082, forward strand.
GTGGGTAAAGAGCGTAGTTTTGGAATACCATGGCGATGTCACGGTCTTTTGGAGCTACGTCGTTGACAACCACGCCATCGATAGATGCAGTACCTTCTGTAATGTCTTCAAGACCAGCGATCATACGAAGAGTTGTTGATTTACCACATCCTGAAGGACCTACGAAAACGATAAATTCTTTATCTTTGATGTCCAAGTTGAAGTCTTCAACTGAGTAGTGTTCGCTGTTTGGATATTTTTTGTAAATATTTTTAAGATTTAATTCTACCATCGAGGTGAACTCCTTTTGTCTTTTGATAGTTTTATTATAGATGAAAACGCTTTACTTTTCTATGGCAAGGTGACCAAAAAAATAAAAAAGTTCTGTGCAACTTGCACAAAACTTTAGAGAATATCTGGTAAAATCAACTGATAACAAAGGGTGAGATCCGTCAACTCCTTCAACTGAAGTCCTGTCAATTCTTCCCACTTATCAATCTTGTATTGGAGAGAATTGCGGTGCAGATAAAGTTGCTGGGCTGTTTTAGTTAGGACAGCACTATTTTCCCAGAGAGAAAGGATAATTTCCTGAATCTGATCCTGATCCAAGATCATCTGGTGCAGGCATTCTTTAATGACTCTCAGGTCTACAAGTCTTTCTCCCATACTCCATAGATAGAGTTGTGAAAATGTATGAACACCTTGATGACCCTGACGCCACCAAGTCTTAAATAAGTCCCGCTCTGCTTTGATTAAGTCTGATAGGGCTTGAGGGCCTGTCTGAGGCCAAACCTGGCCTAACATGATCGACAGACGAAGACCAAAGTCATACTCAACCGCTTCAATCGTATCAGATAAGATTGAGCGAACAGAGGTGTACTTATCTTGTTGAAGCACAAATACATAATCCTGAGCCCCCACTTGTAGCACTGTTTGGAAGTTGGGAAAAAGAGTCCGCATCATGTCTAGCCAAGAGGCTAGATTTTCCTGTTGGAAATAGGAAAGATGACAATAAACCAGCTGAATTTTTTTAAATGTTTGCGGTGCCTGCCCCTTCCCCTCGATCAGATAGGGATACCAAGGATTGAGCGAACGAGCCTGATCCTGCTGGGTCAAAAGGGCAACCAACTGCTTTTCACGCTCGCTGAGCCCAGCTTCCTCCAGTAAAATCCACTGTTGAGAAGCTAAAGGGAGAGTGAGATAGCCCGGTTTCTCTACTGGCTGATCTGAAATCTGAGCTTCAGGGAACCAGTCTTGTAATTCCTTTGCAATCATATCCTAGCCCTCCACTTTTTGGATGCACCAAGAAATTAAGGTCTCTAGACGCTCCACATTTTCAGTCAGATGGAGATAGCCCATCACTGCTTCAAAACCTGTAGACATGCGGTAAGTCACCACATCTGCATTTTTAGCCTTTGTGTGACTATTGGTATTGCGGCCACGTTTGTAGATTTCTTCTTCTTTTTCCGTCAGGACTTGCTCTTCCAACATGAGGACAATCAAGCGAGCCTGAGCCTTGGCTGAGACATACTTGGTCGCCTCTTGGTGGAGTTTATTGGGTTTGGTCATGCCTTTGAGGATGAGATGGCGACGAATATACATGGAATAAACCGCATCCCCCTCAAAAGCCAGCACAATCCCATTAATGAGATTGACATCAATCACGTGTCCACCTCACTCCATCTTTTGTATCCAGTAGTTTAATCCCTTGAGCAGCCAATTGGTCACGGATTTGATCCGCTGTCGCAAAATCACGATTAGCACGCGCTTTTTGACGTTTTTGGATTAAGGCTTCAATGTTTGCATCCAAAACTTCCTCAACAAAGACAATTCCAAAGACTTCTAACATATCCGCAAAAGCTTGCTTGACACTTGCATCATAGTTTCCTGAGTTAATCCATTTGGCCATTTCAAAGATGACTGTGATACCATTGGCAGAGTTAAAGTCCTCATCCATAGCTGCTATAAACTTTTCTTTAAAGTCCTGTAACTCTTGAGCATCTACAGTCCCAGAAAATGGTTGCTCGTAAGTGTTCTTCAGATATTTGAGATTGGTCTCTGCATCACGCACTGCCTTTTCAGTAAAGTTGATTGGTTTACGGTAATGCTGAGTCGCAAAGAAGAAACGCAACACTTGCCCATCAAGAGTTTTAAGGGCATCGTGTACGGTTATAAAGTTGCCCAAGGACTTAGACATCTTGACATTGTCGATATTGACAAAGCCATTATGCATCCAGTAGTTGGCAAAAGTCTTGCCTGTTTTGGCTTCTGACTGGGCAATTTCGTTGGTATGATGCGGAAACTCAAGGTCGGCTCCACCACCGTGAATATCAATGGTATCGCCCAAAATCTCTGTCGACATGACCGAACACTCGATGTGCCAACCCGGACGACCAGGTCCCCAAGGACTATCCCAAGAAATCTCGCCCGGTTTTGCAGCTTTCCAAAGGGCAAAGTCTACAGGATTTTCCTTACGAGCTGTTTCTTCATCAGTACGACCTGAAGCACCCAGCTCCAAATCTTCCAAGGTTTTATTGGCCAACTTAGCATAGTTGTGGGATTTTTCCACACGGAAGTAAACATCCCCTTGACTCTCGTAGGCAAAGCCTTTCTCGATCAAGTCTTCCACAAAACGAATGATATCAGCCATAAACTCTACTACACGTGGATGGCGAGTCGCAGGTTTGACGCCCAAGGCTGTCACATCCTCACGAAAGGCAGCGATGTACTTGTCCGCAACCTCCTGAGGCGTAATGTCTTCTTCCTTAGCACGGTTGATAATCTTATCATCCACATCCGTAAAATTGGAAATATAGGCAACTTCGTAGCCACGATATTCAAAGTAGCGACGAATGGTATCAAAGGCTACCGTTGAACGAGCATTCCCAACGTGGATATAGTTGTACACGGTTGGCCCACAGACATACATCTTGACCTTGCCGTCCTCAATAGGTACAAATTCTCGCAAATCACGAGACATGGTGTCATAGATTTTAATCATTCACTGTCTCCTTTCTGTTTCTTGTTTATCGTAAAAAGTAGTTTCAGTCCAACTCTCTAGCAATTACTAAGGCTATCTCAAAGAAAGTCATAGCATCTGTTTTTCTTTCTTCATGTCTTGCATCCCACTCATGATTGTGATGGTCAACATAATCAGCCGTATAAAAAAATTGATAGACTTTTGCTTGTCGAAATTGCGTCCAAGCCATGATTGCAGAAGCTTCCATATCCACAACAGTCGCACCTGCTGCTAATCTACGTTTGACCTTATCGGCTGTTTCACGATAGAAAGCATCTGTGGTCCAAGCCTTTGTTCGAATGTGCTCAATACCAGATTTGTTCAAAGCTTCTTCCATGGTTAAGAGGAGAGTTTCGTCATAAGCTATCTCATCACTTGCAGGAGCGTAATGATAACTTGTACCTTCATCACGTAGAGCTGAACTTGGTAGAATAATCTTATCTGCCTGAATAGACTGATCTAGAACTCCGCAAGAACCCAAAACAATAAAGTTCTTAAATCCTCTTACTTTGAGTTCTTCTAAGAGTCCAACAACCATCGGGGCTCCAATCGTAGCTATAGCAACTGCTATCTTACTCCCATCTTTTTCATAGATATACCATGGAAGTCTGCCATTTAGATTGGTTAGATAGCCACCTTCATAAACATCTTCAAACTGCTTTACTCGTTCAACGATTTCTCCATTAAAAGATAAAATAATCGTCTCACAGATTTCTCCACCACCACGAATACTTCGATCAGTTGGTTCGATAACAGCAGGTACATTTTCGAATTCTTCTAATAGCATTTTTCTACTCTTTCTCATTCAAATAAACTACCTGTGTCTGTTTGACAAAGCCGATTTTTTCATACAAGCGCTTGGCACCTACGTTGCTGTCCTCTACTGCAATCTGAAATTCCTTATCATTTTGCTCAATCAGTTGGTTGACCAGGGATTTTGCTAAATAGCTTCCATAGCCTTTTCCACGTTCAGGTTCCGATATTGCCAAACCATAGAGGTAATTCGTATTAGTCGATAAATCTACCGTGCAAGTTCCAATAACCTGACCGTTTTTTAATAAAATATATAGGCGACTTTCTGGATCTTTTAGAGCTTCAGCAACATATCTATCCGAAACTTCTCTCGATTCATGCTCCTCTGAAAATGCCTGAAATTGTAACTGGCTAATTTGCTCCTGATATGAACTATCTGCTAACAAAACTTCAAGATTGGAAAGTTTTGCTAACGGATAAGGTCTTCTATCCTTACCTAACCAGATTTCTGTATTTTCATCCTCGACCAATCCCCAGTTGCTGACAAAATCAGGATGACGCTCTAGAAAAATACGTTCTGTCTGAAAAGTAACTGAACGAATAGGAAAAGAAGCCGTTTCTTTCTCAAAACTCGTAAACAAAGCACGCGCAATTCCCTGACGGCGATGATTTGGATGAACCAGTATCGTCACTTCCACATCTTGGTCATCAGCATAGACAGTTAATAGACCAACAAGTTCGCCTTTTTCATAATAAAGGAAAAAGGCGGGCATGTTGGGGTCAAAATTAAGCATGTTAGAAAGATAGGGAGCACGATAAGTTCCATCATAGGCTTGGCAACAGTCAATTAGTTTTTTCGCCTCAGATAACTCCTCTTTGCTTAACTTATTTCTTGCTTGAATCATATAGCTATCCTCTACAACCCCGACGATCTGTGACTGGCTTCTTTAGCCTGCTCGAGTTTATTGACGTAGTACTCCCGTTTTTCTTCGACTTCGTGGATCGTTGGTTCATCCTTCTGTCCATGAACTCGGACGATCTTAGCCGGAATACCGACCACCGTCACATCACTAGGTACGTCTGCCACGACAACTGCTGCTGCACCGACCTTGGCATTTTCACCTATTTCTACCGGTCCGATAACTTGGGCATGGGCTGATATGAGTGCTCCCTTTCGTACAGTCGGATGGCGTTTGCCACAGTCTTTCCCTGTCCCACCGAGAGTCACTCCATGATAGAGCAGAACGCCTTTTTCAACAATCGCCGTCTCTCCAATCACCAGACCTGAACCATGGTCGATAAAGACACCTGGGTCAATCTGGGCACCTGGATGAATCTCGATTTGAGTCCAAAAGCGCCAAAACTGACTGTGCATCCGAGCTAGGAGTTTGAAGCCGTGCTTCCAGAGAAAATGCGAGAGACGGTGGGCAGCTAAGGCCTTGACACCTGGATAAGTCAGCAAAACTTCCAAACTGTTGCGTGCCGCTGGATCATTTTCTTTTACAATATCAATGGTTTCGCGCCACCATCCCATACATTTCTCCTTTTCTTATTCTGAATCTTTTGGCGTATCTGTGAATTCTTTCTTAGGTTTGTGGTCCTTGTGATGACGTGGACGGTGAGGTCGCTCAGACTTTTCGCCTTTTTCATCATGATGCTCAGGTTTTGGCGGACGAGGAAGAAGTGCCTTCATAGAGGCATCGATACGGCCTTTTTCATCAATCTTGATAACCTTAACATCGACTTCATCACCGATAGCTACCAAGTCCTCGACACGGTTGGTGCGAGTCCAAGCCATTTCAGAAATGTGCACAAGTGCATCTGTCTTATCAAAGAGGTTGACAAAGGCACCGAATTTCTCGATACGAACAACTTTAGCATGGTAAACTTCATCCACTTTGGCTTCACGAACCAAACCAGCAATGATTTCTTTGGTACGGTTAATGGCATCTTGGTCGCTAGAGTAGATAGACACATTACCTTCTTCGTCGATATCAATCTTAACGCCAGTTTCAGCGATAATCTTGTCGATGGTTTCTCCACCCTTACCGATGACAATCTTGATCTTGTCCACATCAATCTTGATGGTATCAATTTTCGGTGCAGTTGGAGCCAATTCGGGACGAACTTCAGGAATAGTCGCTTCAATCACATCAAGGATTTCAAAACGTGCTTTCTTGGCTTGAGCAAGAGCCTCAGTCAAGATTTCTGCAGTAATCCCTTGGATTTTGATATCCATTTGAAGGGCTGTAATCCCGTCGCGAGTACCGGCAACCTTGAAGTCCATGTCTCCAAAGTGATCTTCCAAACCTTGGATATCTGTCAAAACAGTGTAGTTATTTCCATCTGAGATGAGACCCATGGCAATACCAGCTACTGGCGCCTTGATTGGCACACCACCAGCCATAAGGGCAAGCGTTCCCGCACAGATAGATGCTTGAGATGAAGAACCATTTGATTCTAATACTTCAGCTACCAAACGGATAGCGTATGGGAATTCTTCCAAACTTGGCAAGACCTGAGCAAGAGCACGCTCACCAAGAGTACCGTGACCAATTTCACGACGACCAGGCGCACCGTAACGACCAGTTTCCCCTACAGAGTATTGAGGGAAGTTATAGTGGTGCATAAAGCGTTTCTTGTACTCTGGGTCCAAACCATCGATGATTTGAGTTTCTCCCATTGGAGCTAAGGTCAAGACTGAAAGAGCCTGAGTTTGTCCACGAGTAAAGAGACCGGAACCATGCACACGAGGAAGGAAGTCAACAACCGCATCCAAAGGACGAATTTCATCGACCTTACGACCATCAGGACGTACCTTATCTTCTGTGATCAAACGGCGCACTTCAGCGTGTTCCATTTGTTCCAAGATTTCAGCCACATCACGCATGATTCGTTCAAATTCTTCATGGTCTGCATATTTTTCTTCGTAAACAGCAGTCACTTGGTCTTTAACTGCTTGAGTTGCAGCTTCACGAGCCAATTTTTCTTCTACTTGAACCGCTTTTTGGAGGTCACTGTTGTAGGCTGGGATGATTTCAGCCTGCAAGTCAGCATCCACATGAAGCAATTCCACTTCTGCTTTTTCCTTACCGACAGCAGCAACAATTTCTTCTTGGAAGGAAATCAATTCTTTGACAGCTTCGTGTCCTTTGAGAAGGGCTTCCAACATGATTTCTTCTGACAATTCTTTGGCACCAGACTCTACCATGTTGATGGCGTGCTTGGTACCAGCTACTGTCAATTCAAGAAGCGATTGCTCTGCTTGTTCTTGACTAGGGTTGATGATGATTTGACCATCGACATAGCCCACTTGTACCCCAGCGATTGGACCGTCAAACGGAATATCTGAGATAGAAAGCGCCAAAGATGAACCGAACATGGCTGCCATTGGTGCAGAGGCATTTTCATCATAAGAAAGCACAGTGTTGATCACTTGCACTTCGTTACGGAAACCTTCCGCAAACATCGGACGGATTGGACGGTCAATCAAACGCGCTGTCAAAGTCGCATCTGTTGAAGGACGTCCTTCACGTTTCATAAAGCCACCAGGAAACTTCCCAGCCGCATACATTTTTTCTTCGTAGTTGACTTGAAGTGGAAAGAAATCCCCAGTTGCCATTTTCTTAGACATAACGGCCGCAGTCAAGACAGTTGACTCACCGTAACGCACGACAACAGCGCCATTTGCTTGCTTAGCAACCTGACCAGTCTCTACGATTAACTCACGACCCGCAAAAGTCGTTTGAAACACTTGTTTTGTCATTTTAATCCCCTTTGGATTGATGAAATTATACGCCTTGCCTACAAAGATCAAGATACCAAGGACGTCAAAAGCAAAGTAAAAATAGGAAACTGACGAAGTCTTCGATGAAGACAAGACAGTTTATCTTTTTTACACAGCTTTTTGGCCGGGTTCAATTACACATGATAGCATAAATTGACGCAGTGTGCGATGCACACCAGGAAATCTATCTTTTTCACTAGGGATTTAGCCCGTGTTCAACTTTCAAGCTACAAATCATTAGAAAGGTTTGATGCTAAAGCATCTAATCCTTTCACGCTAATTGCTATTAGACGATTAGCTAAATGCTTTACTAACTCTCTCGTCAAATAACATCGATTTGACTCGTTCGTATCGCTTCAACTAAATGCTAAAAAGAACAAATTATGAAAAAATTTCTGTCATAAAATTGAGAATCGACAAAGCCTTTAAAACTTTTATACCCTCATCTTTGTATCAAGTACGTACAGAGTCTATTTTATCATATTTTTCTTAAAAAGTGCGGGCTTTTCTATTAAAAAGGAACCATTCCCCTCACCTGAGAAGAATGGTTTGCTTTTTATTATCCTAAAGACTGATGATTAAACAAAGCATGGGTTGCTTGGTGGATATATTTTGCTGTTTCAGCATTGTTCATGGTGTAGAGATGCACACCTGCGACATCCTGAGTGACTAAGTCCACGATCTGATCCACTGCGTAGGCAAGTCCTGCTGCTCTGAGCGACTCTGGGTCATGCTCATACTTGTCTAAGATGGCCTTAAATTTGCGTGGAAGGTGGATATTCTCACAAGTCTTCAAGAGACGAAGCGCTTGGTTACGGTTAAGAATGGGCATGATCCCCGCATGAATGGGAACCTCAATCCCTGCCAAGGTACACTTGTCTTGGAAATCATAGAAACGCTCATTGTCAAAGAAAAGTTGCGTTACAAGGCTTGAACAGCCTGCATCCACTTTCTTCTTGAGATTTTGAATATCTGAGATCTGGTTTGGCGAGTCAGGGTGCCCCTCTGGGTAGCAAGCACCAATAATATCAAAGTGAGGAGCTTGCTCCTTGATGAACTCGATCAAATCCGTTGCGTAGCGGAAATCCTTTTGCGGTTCCACATCAGGGATAATATCCCCACGCAAGGCCAAGATTTTCTGTACCCCAACCTTATCCAAGTCTGCAATGGTTTCAGCAACCTTGTCCTTGGTCAAGTAGATGGCTGGCAAGTGGGCAATAGTTGGGATCGCCAAATCATTCTGGATAAAGTCAGCCAAACGAACCGTTGTTTCCTTGATATTAAATTTATTATTGCTGGCAGTCACACTGATAAAGTGCGGTGTCAGCTCCCGCATATCCTGCAAGGCTGAAATAATTTTATCATTACCCACAGCTGGGTTTGGAGGGAACACTTCAAATGAAAGTGACGGAGTTTGGCGTGACATAGTCATTATCCTTTTCTTTTTGATTTCATGATTGCTGAGCTATCTAGGGCCAAGCAGTTCCTTGATCAGTCAGTGTCACGAGAGAAATCTTATCTTACAATTTCTCACGCGCAGCTTTTGCTGCTTCGACAAGGCGGATCAAGCTTTCTTTTGTTTCTGGAATACCGCGTGTTTTCAAACCACAGTCAGGGTTGATCCAAACTTTCTTGCTTGGAACTTTGGCAAGAATAGCATCGATTGTGTGGTCGATTTCGCCTTCATTTGGCACACGAGGTGAGTGGATATCGTAAACCCCAGGTCCCACTTCTGTTTGGAAGTTTTTCGCTTTGAGTTCGTCCAAGATTTCAAGGTTTGAACGGCTTGCCTCAAATGAAATAACGTCCGCATCCATGTTGTCGATAGCTGGGATGATATCTGTAAATTCTGAGTAACACATGTGAGTGTGGATTTGAGTATCTGGCGCTACTGTAGAGTGTACCAGGCGGAAGGCTGGAATAGCCCAGTCAAGGTAGTCTTCGTACCAGTCGCTACGACGGAGTGGCAATTTCTCACGAAGAGCAGCCTCGTCGATTTGGATGATTTTCACACCTGCAGCTTCGAGGTCAAGAACTTCATCCTTGATGGCAAGAGCGATTTGAAGAGTTGAATCCTTGATAGAAATGTCTTCACGTGGGAATGACCAGTTAAGGATGGTAACAGGTCCAGTCAACATACCTTTGACAGGCTTGTCTGTACGGCTTTGTGCGTAGCTAGACCATTTGACAGTGATTGGGTTGAGACGAGTTACATCACCCCAGATGATTGGTGGTTTCACCCCACGCATACCGTATGATTGTACCCAACCATTCTTAGAGAAGAGGTAACCTGACAAGTTTTGACCGAAGTACTCAACCATGTCGTTACGCTCAAACTCACCGTGTACAAGCACGTCAAATCCAACTTCTTCTTGCCATTTGATCCATTCGTCGATAGTTTCAGCAAGGAAAGCATCGTATTCTTCTTGTGACAATTCACCCTTACGGAAGGCCAAACGTTTGGCACGGACTTCCTTAGTTTGAGGGAATGAACCGATGGTTGTTGTTGGAAGAGCTGGAAGTTTGAATGCTTCTTCTTGGATGGCTTCACGTTCCGCAAAGGCTGGCAAACGAGTGTAGTCTGCGTCAGTCAATCCAGCGATACGCGCACGAAGTTCAGCATTTTCACCAACACGTTCAGTCGCAAAGAGTTCTTTATTGGCTGCAAGAGCTTCTGCGCCTTGACCATTGCGGATAGCATCCAAATCACGAATTTCATCCAATTTTTCAACTGCAAAAGCAAAGTGGTTCAAGATAGCTGGTTCAAATTCTTCGTTAGCAGTTGTAAATGGCACATGAAGAAGTGAGCATGAGCTTGTCAATACGATGTTTTCAGCTGGGATTTGCTCAAGAACAGCCAAGCTCTTTTCGTAGTTGTTGCGCCAGATGTTTTTACCATTGACGATACCTGCATAGAGAGTCTTGTCAGCTGGGAAACCACCTTTAACGAGTTCAAGAGTTTTCTTACCTTCAACGAAGTCAAGACCGATAGCATCAACTGGCAAGTTCACAAGGTCAGCGTAGACATCACGAACGTCACCGAAGTAAGTTTGAAGCAAGACTTCAAGACCTTTTTTGTCAGCCAAGAGTTTGTTGTATAGGTTCAAGAAGAGAGCTTTTTCTTCAGCTGTCAAATCTTTGACAAGAGCCGCTTCGTCGAGTTGGATGCGAGTCGCACCAAGCTCAGCCAATTTCGCAAAAACTTCTTGGTAAGCAGCTACTAAGCTATCTACGAAGTCTTCTGCTTTCACGCCTTCTTCAAAGTCTGATAATTGAAGGAAAGTGAATGGACCTACAAGGACAGGACGAGTGTTGAGACCAAGTTCTTTCGCTTCTTGGAACTCGTCAAAGATCTTGTGACCAGCCAATTTAACTTGAGTGTCTTTTTCAAATTTAGGAACGATGTAGTGGTAGTTGGTGTTGAACCATTTCTTCATCGGAAGGGCACGCACGTCCCCTTTTTCTCCTTGGTAACCACGACCCAAAGCAAAGTAACGCTCAAGGTCAGACAAGTCCAAGTTTTGAACTGATGCAGGAACTACGTTGAAAAGGAAAGCAGCATCAAGGAAGTTGTCATAGTGAGAAAAGTCATTTGATGGAATTTCAGTGATGCCTTTTTCTTTGACAATGTTCCAGTGTTTTGCACGCAAGTCTTTTGCTGCGGCAAGGAGTTCTTCTTCTGAGATTTCTTTTCTAAAGTATTTTTCAGTTGTAAATTTTAATTCGCGGAATTCACCCAAACGAGGGAAACCGATGATCGTAGTTGACATGATGTGTCCTCCAAAATTTGTTGTTGAAACTATCTTAACAGAAAAGAAAGGGTCTGTATAATTGTAAATAATTAGGCTTTGATATAGTTTGAAACTATACCGCTTTTTAAAGCACAAAAAAGGATTCGGAGAAGATTCCCCAAATCCTTTGGTAGACAATGGTTAACAGATTTTTAAGATAGTCTTATTCATAGTCAAACTTGAGTAAACAGATAGCTGACTATGGCTTGCTATTAGAAATGACTATAGGCACTGATTCTCAACTATTTTCCTGTTCAAGTGGGACAACTGCGAGTGTCTTGCCTAAACTGGCTAGAACTTTTAAGACGGTATCTAACTGAGGACTCGTCTTGCCAGTTTCCATCCTAGCTATGACAGGCTGGCTCACTCCACTGAGTTCTTCTAGTTTTTTCTGACTGATACCTTGCTCATGTCTAGCCTCGATTAATTCACTCATGATAGTCACTCGCATATCACTCTCAAGGATTTCCTCCTTGGTAAAGAGTTGAGACCGAATATCCTTCCAATTACTCCCGATAGCACTATTCTTCATTACTTAGCCCTCTTTCTTTTATGTCCTTCAATTCACTCTTGGCTTTTTTAAAATTATAACTTAAAAGTTATTAAAAGTAAATCCAATTACTTACAAAAAGTAGACCTTAGAATCATTCTAAAGATCTACTTTTAATTATTCGAAAAAAAAACGAAAAGAGTTATAATCTGGAGCTAATCTTTGCTATTACTCCAGCTCGATCCCCTTCTCACGGAGATTAGCCAGACATTCCTCATAGTAGGCAGCGTCATGTTCGCTATAGATAGGACTTTTCAGCTTTTCCTCAGCTAAGTCTTGATAAGGCGGGCAGGTCTTGCCACGGTAGTTCTTATCTAGCCACTCTGGACTGACATTATAGCCACGGCTAGCCATCTCCTCCATGATCAAACGATGATAAGCATAGAGATGATAGGGCGAGTGGGTAAAGACATAGTCAACTGTCGCATGCTTTCTGCCCCAGCCATTGCCACGCAGGGCGCAGCACTCTCGATGTTGTCCCAAGAGCTGAGGGCGGGGAAGTTGTGGGATCAAAGCCTCATGCCAAAGTCTCATGGGAGTCTCCTTTCAACAAGGTCGAATCTTGCAGATAAGCATTTGGATAGCGTTCAAGCAAATCTCTAGTTCTAGCAATCAGGTCTTCCTTTGAAGCCTGACCAAAGCGATAGCGATCCAGCAAGAGCATATAGTCCTTGCACTCATCAGGACTGGCTTGCTTTTTAAAATAGCCCCAAATATGCTGAAAGGCATTGCAAACCTGACCCCTGTGTTCTGGAATCTGGCAGGCACGGTCAATCATCTCTTGAACCTGACTCAGCTCCACCACTTCTTGCTTGAGATACTGGCGAATGTCCTTGTAAATATTGCTAGAATGACTCAAAACAAGGTATTTATTTTCCGCCCAGAGTTGCTGACAAAGGGCACGTTGGTTGTTGTTATTCATAATTGACATTATACCATATTTGAGTCAAAAACATTATTTCTTACATTATGTACTTATAAAATTGCCTCTTTTAAAGCTTCTTGAAGTTCTTCATCTACTGCGTATATATAAAGTCCATTTACTCCTCTAGTTAATAAAACATTTAATTCATTTTTCAAAAGATCTTCACCAAAATTCTTCATTTCACCATTTTCGAGTTTTCTATTTTGAACCGCACCTTTATTTTTACTTTCAGAAATATCAAACATGATTTTACCATTTCTGTATTTAACTGATGGACCAATAATTACCCCAGCGTAATTCAAATCAAATCCCTGAACCGTAAAAGTAGAGCCTATTTCATCAATTGTTTGGGGTTGCTCTATCCAAGATAATTTTGCGTCTTTCTTCTCTGGCTTTATTTGTTGATTCCAAGGAGCCTTCCAGTCGCCGATTTCAACAAACCATTTTGGTCTATCTTGTTTCTTTTTTTCTTCAACATAAGGCCAATCATATGTTGCAACTAATCTAGAAATACCTAGTTTTTGATCTTTATTCTTTAACTTAATAGCTTTTTGTAGTTCAAAAGGAGAATCAAAAATTCTAATATCATATTGCTTATCTTTTGTTAATTTTTTGATTTCACAATCATCAATAATACTTCTAATCCAATTGACAGTTTCAGGATTTGCTTTTATTCTCATTTGATTACGTAATTCAATTAAATTTCCTTCCAGATTAGCTTCATGCTCCAATTCAAAAAATGTATTATCAGTCCATATTTGAGATTTATTCATAATCTGTTTATCATCATAAACCAAAACAACTACTTTCGACTGTGCTAATAAATCAATTAAATGATTTCCTCCAAGATATGCTTGATTTTTCGCAGTAAGCAGTAAATGCCCTTCGTCAACTATAACCACTCCTGCTTTAATCTTTTCTTTTCTCAAGGCATTTAAAAATTGAGTAGGCTTCATTGCCACTTCCAAACTAGAACCACTATTCCAATTCAGTTTTCTTTCAATTTCTTTATATACACTTAATTGGTTATTATGATTTACAATAAGATTAATGTAATTATTATCTTTAATAAATGAAATATCTTCAGAATTTAATAAATCATCTACCAACGAATTCATTAAAACTGTTTTCCCTGCTCCAGCTTCTCCTTTAACCAGAATAAGGGTTCCCTCTTGATTTTTACTAATGGAAGCAATTATTTTATTTATGATAGTATTTTTAGCTTCAATTTGTTCTTCGGTTAATTTATGAAAGGGAGATGCTTTAAAAATTGCTGAATTTCGAACAATACTCTCAATCGGAAATAATGACTGATTTCTTTTTCTCAGTGAACGCCAAACTTTTGAAAAAATTGAATCCAATTCGTTAGATGTATAATATTCATTTTGAGGATTCTCTTTTCTATTTTGTACTCTTATGACTTTACCAACACTTGAAAGATAAAGCATTAAACGATTTTCAATGTCTAGAGTTAAAGACTTATTAAAATGATTGTGACCAATTATAAACATCTTCGTTGTAGAAGATGTTGCAAAGTCTCTCCAATCATCCCTGTTTTCTTTCTTTATATCATCTGTTAAGTGCTGGCTAGTTCGCCGAATTATATCAGCTGTTTCACCTACATATACACTAAATTGATCATTCTTATTATCGTTAACAATATAGACAACTGGATAATCAAATAAAAGTTTCATATCATTTTTATGTTCACTAGATTTAAGTTGACTTTTAAGATTTACCAGCGAATTGTTTGAATACTCTATCTCTCTTACTATTGGGCTTTTTATTTTAACCATTATTTCTCCAACTCAGTATATTTTTTATTATTACCTTTACTTAACTTAACAGGATATTTCCGATTATTATCAACTAATTTATCTTCAATAATCTTTTCTACATCTAATTGTAAATTATCAGCCAACATAAAACTATAAATTAGAACATCGGCTAGTTCCTCTTTTATTCTTCCCAATGATTTACTAGTGACCTCTTCAGACTGCTTCCACTGAAATAATTCTAAAAGTTCACTCGCTTCGATCGAAATTGAAATTGCTAAATCTTTTTCATTATGAAATTTTCTCCAATCACGGTCATCTCGAAATTTATTAATTTTATCAATTGTTGACTTCATTTTAATTCTCCAATGTAAATCTACTAATATATATTATAACATGAATAAGTTTTATAAATGTGATAAAAATAAAAAAGAAGGATTTACTCCTTCTCTGTGGACACTATTCAATTTCTATCACTTATTAGTTAGAATTTCTATCAACTCTTCGTCATTAAGTGGTTTATTATCACTGAACCTAATTGAATTATCATAATAAGCCTCATAGTATTCAGGTGATAATAATGTCATATCTAAGATGTAGCTTTTATCTTTATCCTTTTGATAATTTGCTACTATCTCTGATTCTCGTAATTCTTTCTGAGATTTTGGTGTACCATTAGTCCTTTGGTACTTTTCCATCAACTGCAAGTGTTGAAAAATTACTGAAATATATCTAGAAGGATTTACTAGAAATCTTTTACTTACAACAGACTTCGGAACTAAGATTAGAAGTTCCTCTACACCATTTTCATTAGGAGCAAGAACATACTGGCTTTCAAAGGTAGCCCACTCATGACTCTCAGAATCCCAATAATCAAAACGTTGTACTTCATTACTGATTTTTAAACCGTGTAATCGAGCTTGTGCTAAAGAATATAAAATCAATTCTTTTTTTAATAAACTTACTAACAAATCAGACAGCCTATCTTCTGAAAAACTCTTTACAAAAATCGGCATCGCTATAGGTGTCAGTAATTTTTCTTTGATTCTACCTACCGATTTATAGACATACCCAAAAAATTGATCAAGCATCTTCATTGAAACACCTGTCCCTTTGGAGTTACTCTCAGAATATCCAAAGTGGATAGCATTACATTCTTTAGAGTGTGAAAACAATTGAAATGCGCCTGCTTTATTACCTAAAGTGTACATTTTATAGACTGTATTTACAAAATCATTAACAATATTTCTAAAACCATCTGATAGCAACAATGGGTCTAAAAATAATTTAACATCCTTTGATGTATCTACATCAACAAAATCCAATCCTACTTGGATTGATTCTCTATTTAATAAGTTTGATATTCTTATAATATCTACCTCTTTTCTTAATTTTTTGTAGAAAAAAGAAAAATTATCAAAATGAGATTTACATTTCTTTTATTTAGTGTTAGAATAAAAGAGAATTTTTTGAAATAGTGCCTCTATCGCCATTTTGAAATTCACTATTTTTAGCCAGACGTCAGCCCCTACTGACGTCTTTTTTCTACAACTATTATTATATCAAATAAAATCAAAAAATCAATATCTTGTATATATTTATAACAAAATTTTAAATTTACACTATATATTGTATAAATTACTTAATTCGAGTCCGTAATTCTATTATTCTCTATATCTTGTGTTTTACAGTACTTAATAACAAACCCAAAATCACCCTTAGAATGTAGTCTAGGGGTGATTTTTTGCTTACAGATTAACATTTACATCCTAGACTACTATCTCGGATTTTGTTGAGTTCTTTCAGGAGTTGAGTTAGGTATTTTTTTATGGGTAGGCTATTCGAAACTTAAAACGTAACAAAATCTATTATTTCTTCATCGTTCGAAATTTAGTTTACTCCTAAATTTTATTCTTTACACTCCTTTGAAGATTAGAGGACGATTTTTCTTCCTACTTCAACGCACTTGTGACCTTTTTCTTCGTGATGATGCGGTCGTTTTTGTTGGCTAGGGATTTGAGTCTGGCTTCGAGCAGGATTTTTCGACCTGCTTCGTTACGGGTATAGACGAGTTGGTAGTTGCCTATGTGTGGTGCGACGGCATTTTGGAAGAGCTGGGCATCTTCCTTGCGTTTTTCAAAGAGGCTAGGAACTACGAAATACTTGGATTGGCCAGCTGGGGCTTTTTGAGCTACTAACAGATAGCGCTGGTTGTCCACTGGAGCAAAGAATTCTCCCACAGTCTGTGCAAACAACTCCTTGTCTCTCATGCTTCCTCCCTTGAGATAGGCAAAAACCATATAGTTTTCCTTGTCCTCCTCTACCTGAACACGGGATTGATCATCCGTTAGATGCCCCGAATCTAGCAGAGCCTTTCGGATTTGCTCACCCAGAGACTGCAAGCGTTTATAGGGACTCTTATAGCAGAGGTAGCGCCAAGATGCAAAGACCAAAAAGAGGAGACATGCTGTCGTAAGCCACCAAACACCGATCAATCTCAATTTAAATAACAAGACCAACAAATCCACTGCCAACAAGAGCAATGACATGCGAACCCATTTTAATGCATCAAGCAAGAGCATAACTGTGATTTTCTGTTTTTGAGTTGCGACTTCTGTAACTATCTCAAATTGATCCGCTACGACAAGAGCTTCCTGCCATTTTTGTCTCAAGCCTGCTCGATCCTTGGAGAGACTCTTAACTCGCTCATTGTACTCACTAATTTGCTTTTTCTTAAAAAGGGGGGTGGAAAATCCAAACGATCCAAACCGGTCTCAATACTCTCCTGATTATAGGCCAAGCCAAGAAAATGCTCCATCCTTCGCGACAAGGTCTGCAGATCCTGGTTGCTCTCTGGTATAGACTCCTCACCAGGAAGAGTGATGAGTGCTTGCGCTTGAACGGCTACCAGATGCCAGATGTTACTGGTCTTTTCTGGATGTCCCGGCCAGATACGAATGGCACGCCCGCGCATCTGGTTACTCAGCATAAAGCTCCCCACAAAACTTCCGAGGATTAGGGAATTAACACAAGGAGCATCCCAACCCTCTCCGAGGAGAGATTTGGTTCCGACTAGGACTTGAATCCGCCCTCGTTGAAAAAGCTCCGTCACTGCCGCTACGATTCCCTTAGCTGAGCTCGGAAAACCGACTTGCACATAATCTTTTGGATCCAAGTGACCAATAGATGAGAAACTAAGAGGAACCTGAGACAAGAGCTCCTTCAACTCTGCTGCCACACCGGTAGGCAAAATAACGACACTACCTGACAAGACAGCCAAAGACACAGGGATCTCTTGCTCCTGAGCTTTTCGACGAATACTTTCAAAATAAGGGAGAACCCCCAACTGAGAAATGGTTGCCTGATTATCTCCCAGATAGGTGGCAAAATCCTTGCGAATATAGTCAGCTAGTACTAACTGTCTCAGTTCCTGACCTAGACTTTCATACTCCGTCAAAAAGATATCGGCAATGGCAGACAACTTCCCCAGAGATTGGGTTAAAAGCTGGTCAGAAGCCTTGGACTTAACCAGATAAACCTGGCGCTTTTCCACCAACCCACGTGCCTTCAAGTCAGCCTCTAACTTTTTCTTATATCCATCTGGATCCTCATACCAATCTGGTGTCTGATAGAGTATGCCCTGCAACAGCGTCTCCAGCCAGTAGGAGGTCAATGCTGGAAGCTTCTGGGTTCCCAGTAAATTTTGCAAAGATGGAGGAATCGTTAATCCCTGAGAATGCATATAAATCAATATAGCGGACAAGTACTTGGGATCTTCTAAGAGCAAATCAGATGAAATATCCCCTTTGAGAACCTCAGACCCTGCTACAAATGTTTGAAAATCAGGATCGACTATAAGGTGATGAATATAGTCCCACTTAGTCTCCTCAAACCGTTTGAGACGTTCCGCCTCTTCAGCTGTTGGTGAACACATATAGACAAAATCCTGATGAGGGCAAAGGGTGTCTTCCTTGACTAGTTCAGGCACTGTTATTTCTTGGTCAATTTCCCCACACATACGGATATAGCGTTCCCAGAGTTCAGGCTCGCTGTCATAAGGTGGTGTCGCTGTCAGGGAGATGACTTGCAGCTGTTCATACTGCTTGCGAAAGGCTTCCAGACTTTTCCACCATTCATTGCGCAGGTGGTGGCATTCGTCCAAGCAAAGAGTCGCAACTTTCTGAGTTCTTAGACTTGCAAGCAAATCAAATCCCACAAAATCCTCTGCTTCACCATCTTCTTGTGATTGCAGTTGGTTCATGGCACTATGAAAAGCCTGATAGGTCACAATCGTTAATGCTTTCATCTCCTTTAAGTTTTGGGAAACGAGATCTGAAATCTTCTGTTCGTTCTCTAAAAAGGCTGTTTGAATCCTGTCCACCCATTGTTCACGAATGGTGACAGTTGGAACCAAGACAAGGGCTGGATTGCCAAAACGAGCGATTAGCTCGATACCAATGGTGGTCTTGCCGGACCCTGGAGCAGCCACTAGATGAACATGACCGTCTGCTTGATAGTCCTGAAAACGATCCAAGACCTGTTTTTGGTATTTTCTCCATCTTCCTTTAAAATTTAAATCTAACATTTCTTTCACCGTTATATCTCTTGACTTACTTCTTTAATTGTACCACACTTATATAAAAAGCAAGATAAGGAATCAAATTAGTCTTTATAAGAAAAATATGGTATAGTAGAATCATACTATCTATGAGGAGTTTACATGTCACAGGATAAGCAAATGAAAGCTGTTTCTCCCCTTCTACAGCAAGTCATCAATATTTCATCTATCGTCGGGGGAGTCGGCACCTTGATTTTCTGTATTTGGGCCTATCAGGCGGGTGTTTTACAGTCCAAGGAAACCCTATCGGCCTTTATCCAGCAAGCTGGGGTTTGGGGGCCACCACTCTTTATCTTTTTACAGATCCTACAAACCGTTGTTCCGATCATTCCGGGAGCTTTGACCTCAGTGGCTGGGGTCTTTATTTACGGCCACATCATCGGAACCATCTATAACTATATCGGCATCGTGATTGGCTGTGCCATTATCTTTTACCTCGTGCGTCTCTATGGAGCCGCCTTTGTCCAGTCCGTCGTCAGCAAGCGCACCTATGACAAATACATCGGCTGGCTAGATAAGGGCAATCGTTTCGAGCGGTTCTTTATCTTTATGATGATCTGGCCAGTTAGCCCGGCTGACTTTCTCTGTATGCTGGCTGCCCTCACCAAGATGACCTTCAAACGCTATATGATTATCATCATTCTGACCAAGCCCTTTACCCTAGTGGTTTATACTTATGGTTTGACTTATATTATTGATTTCTTCTGGCAGATGTTTTGAGAATAGAAAAATCCGTTTGGTTTCCCAAGCGGATGTTTTGTTTGTTTTATTTTGCGACACTCTTAGCAAGGACAAAGTTCCCAAGTGTAGCAGAACCATTTCCAGCGACTGCTGGAGTGACAATGCAGTCACGCACATCTGGTACTGGTAGGTAGCCGTTGAGAAGAGCAGTGAATTTCTCACGCACACGGTCCAGCATGTGTTGTTGGGCCATGACCCCACCACCAAAGACGATTACATCTGGACGGAAAGTCACAGTAGCATTGACCGCAGCTTGAGCAATATAGTAGGCTTGGACATCCCAGACAGAGTTGTTGAGTTCGATATTTTCACCACGAACACCCGTACGAGCTTCGAGACTTGGTCCAGCCGCAAAGCCTTCCAAACAGCCTTTGTGGAATGGACAAACACCGTTGAATTCTTTTTCAATATCCATTGGGTGTTTGGCCACATAGTAGTGACCCATCTCAGGGTGACCTACACCTCCGATAAACTCACCGCGTTGGATAACACCTGCACCAATCCCTGTACCGATCGTGTAGTAGACCAAATTCTCGATACGACCGCCAGCATTGTTACGAGCAACTACTTCACCGTAGGCAGAGCTGTTTACGTCTGTGGTGAAATACATGGGCACGTTGAGGGCACGACGAAGGGCACCAAGCAAGTCTACATTTGCCCAGTGAGGTTTTGGAGTCGTTGTGATAAAGCCATAGGTTTTTGAGTTTTTATCGATATCAATGGGACCGAAGGAACCGATGGCAAGACCTGCAAGATTATCGAATTTTGAAAAGAATTCAATAGTTTTATCGATGGTCTCGATTGGAGTTGTTGTAGGAAATTGTGTTTTTTCTACAATGTTAAAATTTTCATCTCCGACAGCACAGACAAACTTTGTACCGCCTGCTTCTAAGCTTCCGTATAATTTTGTCATGATAAACCTCTTGTTTTTATTTTCTTTATTATAGCATACTTCAAAAAGTTACTTTTCTCTATATTTTAGTTTTTCCTCTGTAAATCTTACTATCTAATAAAAACGAACAAACATATCATTTGTTCGTTTTCACTTTAGAGAGGATTGATTAGATTTTCACTTCAATAACAGCATCACCCTTAACAACTGAACCGCTTGCGACTGGTGTCACAGAAGCGTAGTCTGCTGTGTTGGTTACGATAACCATTGTTGTGTCATCAAGACCTGCAGCAGCGATTTTGTTTGAGTCAAAGGTTCCAAGAACATCTCCAGCTTTGACCTTGTCGCCTTGAGCAACTTTTGCTTCAAAGCCTTCGCCGTTCATAGATACAGTGTCGATACCAACGTGGACCAAGATTTCAGCTCCCTTAGCTGTCTTCAAACCAAAGGCGTGACCTGTTGGAAATGCGATAGATACTTCTGCATCAGCTGGTGCGTAAACCACGCCTTGGCTTGGTTTTACAGCGATTCCTTGTCCCATTGCACCACTTGAAAAGACTGGGTCATTAACATTCTCAAGAGCAACTACGTCCCCAACAATTGGAGTTTGGATTGTTTCATTTTGAGGAGCTACTGAAAATTCTTCATTTGCCTCTGTAGCTTCTTCAGAAACTGTTTCTTCTGCCACCTCTGTTTCTTCTTTGTAACCAAAAGCATAAGTCAATCCGAAACCAAGAGCAGTTGTTACTAGGACCATAAAGATATACTGGAGAAGTTGACCATTGATGTAGAGAAGTGTTCCAGGAATGATCGTAATACCAAAGCTAGTACCTGCCAAACCTAGAATGTTTGCTAACCAACCACCAGCAGCACCGGCGATAAGCCCCATGATAAATGGTTTACCATAGCGAAGATTGATACCAAAAATAGCTGGTTCAGTGATACCAAGTCCAGCAGAAAGTGCAGCTGGGAAGGCAAGAGCTTTAATTTTTGGATTCTTTGTTTTCACACCAACAGCAAGAGTTGCTCCAAGTTGAGCAGTCATAGCTGCTGTAATAATAGCATTAAGAGGATCTGAACCTGTAGAAGTAACTAGGTTAGACTCCAATAGATTGAAGATATGGTGAACACCCGTAACGACGATAACCTGATGAACACCACCAAGGATTAATCCACCTAGACCCATTGGGAGACTGAGCAACCAAACAGTAGCGACTTTGACGTAGCTTTCAACTTCATGGAATACAGGTCCAATGACAAACAAGGCCAAAATAGACATTACTAAGAAAGTCAAGAATGGTACAAGGAGTAAATCTAATACATCTGGAATACGCTTACGGAGCCACTTTTCAAGTTTCGCACCGGTCAATCCGACGAAGAAAGCAGGTAAAACTGAGTTCTGATATCCGACAACTTTGATAAAGCCAAAGAAGATAATTGGTTGAGCATCACCTGAAGCAACAGCCCAAGCATTTGGCAAGGATGAGTTAACCATCATCAATCCTAAGACTAAACCAAGCAAAGGATTTCCACCGAATACACGAAAGGCTGACCAACAGATCAAGGCTGGGAAGAAGGCGAAGGCTGTATCTGTCAATACAACTGAATAAGTATAGAAGTTTGTTGCTTTAAAGGCTTCTGCAGTTGTTCCAAACAAAGCCAAAACTTGATCTTGAACAATAGCCCCACGAATTCCCATAAACAAACCAGTCGCAACGATTGCTGGCAAAAGTGGTACAAAAACGTCACCGAAAGTACGGATTGCACGTTGGAACCAGTTTCCCTGTTTACCAGCTTCTGCTTTCATATCTTCTTTAGAAGATGTTGGCAAACCAAGTGCAACCACTTCGTCGTACATCTTGTTTACTGTACCAGTACCAAAGATGATTTGGTATTGGCCTGAGTTAAAGAAAGCTCCTTGAACTTTATCCAAGTTCTCAATCACTTCCTTCTTGATTTTCCCTTCATCTTTGACCATGACACGTAGACGAGTCGCACAGTGGGCTACACTGTTGACATTTTCACGTCCGCCAAGGGCTTCGATGACCTTTTTTGCAATATCCTGATTGTTCATTTGCAAAAATCTCCTTATAAAACTTTGTTCTTGTTTGAAAGCGATTTTATTCGCCCTACGACTATTATTTTATCATGTTTCTAAAATATGTCAAGCGTTTTGCAGAACTTTTTATTTCCTTTATTTTTTCTCTGATTATTTTTGCTCGTTTTTGAGGAAATTCTCTTTTTCCTCAAAAAATATCTTTATATTTGAGGAATCAAGGCTTTTATTTACATTTTCTTTCATTTTTTCGTGAAAATTTGCCAGATTTCCTTTGTTTGATTTCTGGTAATCGTTTGACATATTTTTCTTTTTTTTAACATAAAAGACTTGCTTTTTTTGCCGAAAACGTTTACTATTAATAATAGAATAGAAGTTTATGGAGGAAAGATAAAATGGAATGGACAACTGAGCGTCGTTATAGACCCTATGAAGATTGGTCTAATGATGAAATCAAGCAAATCAAGGAAAAAATGGCACAATCTCCTTGGCATACTCGTTACCATGTTGAGCCTAAAATGGGGCTTCTCAATGATCCAAATGGCTTTTCTTATTTTGATGGCAAATGGATTCTCTTTTACCAAAACTTCCCCTTTGGTGCAGCCCATGGGTTGAAATCTTGGGTGCAGCTTGAAA
Organism: Streptococcus sp. CF10-1; assembly: GCF_024295825.1. Classification (GTDB taxonomy): domain Bacteria; phylum Bacillota; class Bacilli; order Lactobacillales; family Streptococcaceae; genus Streptococcus. The sequence goes on from NZ_JANCPQ010000004.1 coordinate 31,604, forward strand.
GTGATGATTTAGTGCACTTTACAGAAACTGGAGTCAAAATTTTGCCAGATACTCCATTAGATAGCCACGGCGCCTACTCTGGTTCTGCCATGCAGTTCGGCGATCAGTTGTTCCTGTTTTATACAGGAAATGTCCGTGATGAAAATTGGATCCGTCACCCTTACCAGATTGGTGCTTTGATGGGTAAGGATGGCAAGATTACAAAGATTGACAAGATCTTGATTGACCAGCCAGCAGACTCTACTGACCACTTCCGCGACCCACAAATTTTTAACTTTAAAGGTCAATATTATGCTATCGTCGGTGGACAGGATTTGGAGAAAAAAGGCTTCGTCCGTCTCTACAAGGCTGTGGACAATGATTATACAAACTGGCAAGCAGTTGGCGACCTTGACTTTGCTAACGACCGCACTGCCTACATGATGGAATGCCCAAATCTAGTCTTTGTAGGGGAGCAACCTGTCCTTCTCTACTGTCCACAAGGATTGGATAAGAGTGTTCTAGACTATGATAATATCTATCCAAACATGTACAAAATCGGGGCTTCCTTTGATCCTGAAAATGCCAAAATGGTAGATGTGTCTCCATTACAAAATCTAGACTATGGTTTCGAGGCCTATGCAACTCAAGCCTTCAACGCTCCAAATGGACGTGCATTGGCAGTAAGTTGGCTTGGACTACCAGATGTTTCTTACCCATCTGACCGTTTTGACCACCAAGGAACCTTCTCATTAGTCAAAGAACTCACTATCAAAGATGGCAAACTCTACCAATATCCTGTCTCAGCCGTCAAAGAACTTCGTTCTTCTGAAGAGGTCTTCTCAAATCGTACTCAAACCAATAACACCTATGAACTCGAGCTCAACTTGGAGGCCAATAGCCAAAGCGAGATTGTCTTGCTCGCTGATAAAGAAGGCAAGGGGCTTTCAATCAACTTTGACCTTGTCAATGGACAGATGACAGTGGATCGTAGTCAGGCTGGTGAACAGTACGCCCAAGAATTTGGTACCACTCGTTCTTGCCCTATCAATAACCAAGCTACTACTGCCACTATCTTCATCGATAAGTCAGTCTTTGAAATTTTCATCAATAAAGGAGAAAAAGTATTTTCTGGTCGTGTCTTCCCACATGCGGACCAAAATGGTATCCTCATCAAATCTGGAAACCCAACTGGAACTTACTATGAATTAGATTATGGTCGCAAAACTAACTGATGTCGCAAAACTTGCAGGCGTCAGCCCCACTACCGTCTCACGGGTCATCAATAAAAAGGGTTATCTATCTGAGAAAACCATTCAAAAGGTAAATGAAGCCATGCGAGAATTGGGCTACAAACCCAACAATCTGGCTCGAAGCCTCCAAGGAAAATCTGCCAAGTTGATTGGACTTATTTTTCCAAACATCAGTCATGTCTTTTATGCGGAGTTGATTGACAAATTGGAACACCAACTCTTCAAAAATGGCTACAAGACCATCATCTGCAACAGCGAACACGACTCTGAAAAAGAACGGGAGTACATTGAAATGCTGGAGGCCAACCAGGTCGATGGTATCATTTCTGGAAGTCACAACTTGGGAATCGAAGACTACAATCGCGTAACGGCGCCGATCATTTCCTTTGACAGAAACTTGTCTCCAGACATCCCTGTCGTCTCCTCCGATAACTACGGTGGCGGAGTCCTCGCCGCCCAGACTTTGGTCAAGACAGGAGCTCAGTCTATCATCATGATTACAGGAAATGACAACTCTAACTCACCAACTGGACTGCGCCACGCTGGTTTTGCCTCTATTCTCCCAAAAGCGCCTATTATCAATGTTTCGAGTGACTTTTCTCCCGTCCGAAAAGAAATGGAAATCAAGAATATCTTGACCCATCAGAAACCAGATGCGATTTTTGCTTCGGATGATTTGACAGCTATCCTAGTGATCAAAATCGCTCAGGAGCTGAGAATTTCTGTTCCTGAAGAGCTCAAAGTCATCGGATACGATGGTACCTACTTTATCGAGAACTACTATCCTCACTTGACAACGATTAAGCAGCCTATGAAAGAGATTGCCCAACTCACTGTCGATCTCCTCTTACAAAAGATTGAAGGCAAGGAGGTCGCGACAACCGGTTACTTCTTACCCGTCACCCTATTACCAGGAAAAAGTATTTAAACACAAAAAAACTCAGACTGATTCGTCTGAGTTTTTTATAATCTTAAGTTTTCGAGATAGCGCTGGGCTGTCTCTAAGTTAAAGGTTTTATCTGCGATGAGGCGCTCAACTAGGGGAGCAACTTCGGACTCACTAGCACCAGCTAGGAGCGCTAAGGATTTAGCCTGTAATTTCATGTGGCCTTGCTGGATGCCCGTACTTACCAAGGCTTTGAGGGCCGCAAAGTTTTGGGCGAGACCGATGGACACGATAATCTGAGCTAATTCTTTGGCAGAAGGATTTCCCAGTAGTTCATGACTGAGGGCTACACGTGGGTTGAGACCGATTGAGCCACCCTTGGTCGCTACCGGCATGGGTAGGGTCATCTCACCGACCAATTCTTCTCCTTCCATGTCCAGCGTCCATTGACTAAGGCCTTGATAGCGTCCGTCTCGACTAGCAAAGGCATGGGCCCCAGCTTCGATGGCACGCCAGTCATTACCAGTGGCAATCAAAATGGCATCGATACCATTAAAAATCCCTTTATTGTGAGTCGCTGCTCGGTAGGGATCAGCCTGTGCAAACTGGCTAGCCAAAGCTATTTTCTCCGCAATTTCTCGTCCTTGGTCCCTTTGGGGACTCAAGTAGCGAAAGGCGATACGACAGCTTGCAGTCACCAGAGAATCGGTCGCGTAGTTGGATAGGATTCCCATAAGACTCTGTCCCTGACTGAGTTCTTCTAAGACTGGTTTCAAGGCTTCCAGCATGGTGTTGAGCATATTGGCTCCCATGGCTTCCTGAGTATCGACATGGAGATAAACAACGAGAAAGTCTGTTTCACCCTTGATCTGCTCTACATGCAAATCACGCGCCCCGCCACCACGTTTGACGATAGAAGGATAGGCTTGATTGGCAAGTTCCAAGAGCTCCGCCTTCTTGCTGGCAATCTTCTCTTGCGCTTGTTCAGGATTAGCAACTTGATAAAGGGCTACCTGACCGATCATCTGGCGCTCATGTACTTGAGCAGTAAAGCCACCTGCTCGCTTGATGATTTTACTAGCATAGCTAGCTGCGGCAACCACTGAGGGTTCTTCTGTCACATAGGGAACCGTGTAGTTCTGACTATTCACCAAAAGCTCTGGAATGATAGAATAAGGCAGAGAAAAAGTTCCCACTACATTCTCACTCAGCTGATCTGCAATTACCAAGCTGATTTGTTCATCCTGCTCCAGACTGGTTTGCTTTTCAGGACTAAGGAGAGCCTGAGCTTTCAGTAACTCAAGGCGTTCATGGTATGACTTTTTAGAAAATCCATTCCAACTTCTCTTCATTATTTTTCAACCTTGCTATAACGACGTTGGTGGTCGAGAATTTCAACCAAGGCATAGTCTTGATTTTCAAAACCTGCAAACTTGGCTGAACCAGATTCATCCAACTGCACCTCTTCAAAGAAGACTTTTTCATAGTCTGTAACAGATAATGCTGTACGTTGCTTGAGTTTGCTCAAGCGATCCTTATCAAGGTAAGCCTCATAACCTTCGACCAATTCACCACTAAAGAACTCTGAAACCGCTCCACTTCCGTAACTGTAGAGGGCAATTTTATCGCCAGCCTTCAAATTTTCTGCATTTTCCAAAAGGGAGAGAAGCCCAAGGAAAAGGGAACCTGTGTAGATATTCCCAATCATCTGACTATAGAGAATGGACTTGTCAAAGTTCTCTTGCAAACTATCCTGTTTTTCTTTAGACAAAGTCTTATCCATCATCTTACGCAAGCCTTTTAGAGCCAGCTTAGGATAAGGCAAGTGGAAGCAGATAGCCGCAAAGTCATCCATAGTCCAATCATAGCGTTTCTTGTATTCATCCCAAGTCGTTGTCAGGCAATCAAGATACTGTTGGGTCGAGTACATGCCGTTTACATAAGGAGTGCTTGAGTAGTTCGGACGCCAGAAATCCATGATGTCACGAGTTTGAGCAACATTATCATTGTTAAAGGCCATGATGCGTGGTTTTTGCGTGATTAGCATCGCCACACTTCCAGCACCCTGGGTTGGCTCACCCGGAGTTGCCACACCATACTTGGCAATATCACTGGCAATGACTAAAACCTTGGACTCTGGAGAATTTTCCACATGCAATTTAGCATAATGAAGAGCAGCTGTTGCTCCATAGCAGGCTTCTTTAATCTCAAAGCTACGGGCGAAAGGCTGGATGCCTAACAGACCATGAACAAAGACCGCTGCCGCCTTACTCTGGTCAATTCCTGACTCGGTCGCCACGATAACCATATCGATTTCTTCTTTTTCTTTATCTGTTAGAATTGAGTTGCTGGCACTAGCTGCCAAGGTAACAATGTCCTCAGTCAGTGGAGCAATACTAATTTCATTTAACAAGAGTCCCTTGCTAAATTTTTCGGGGTCAACTCCCCTCGCTTCTGCTAGGTCTTGTAATTTCAAGACATATTGACTGGTCGCAAAACCAATCTTATCAATACCGATTGTCATATTTACCTCTGTTTTTTCATTCATTGTAAAAAATCGTTTCATTCTATTTTATCACAAATAGGAACAAATGAGAGAAAAAAGACTTGATTCAACAAATCAAGCCTTTGCTTTGACAGCCTTAGGAGGAGATTCCTCGCTGTTTTCGGATATAGTAATAAAGTTTTAAAATCACCGTTCCACTCGCCATCCCGATAGAAATGACCAGAGCCAACATAACCACTAAAGTTGCACTAGCAAGGGCATGACTGTAATCGCCAGTCACAAAGAAAGCTGTCGTTCGATAGGATAAATAACCTGGCACCAAGGGGGCAAGAATGGCCAAGACAAAGACCACCGCTGGTGTCTTATAGACAATACTCAAAATCTGGCTGATGCAAGAGCCAATTACTGCTGCGATAAAGGTCGCGACAATAACATTGGTTGGTTCTTTGAGGACGAGATAGAGGAGCCAAACGCCCATTCCCAAAACACCACCAGGTAGGAGCATGGAGCGTTGAACATTCAGTACGATTAGAAAGGTGATAATGGCGAGTAAACTCGCCACTGCTTGGAGCAAAATACTTGTTAGAGTCATCTTATGTCATCAAAACCAGGGCGACAGAGGTGCCAGCCCCTAAAGCGAGGGTAATGAGCAAAGATTCAAACATCTTGCTCATACCAGAGTTGATATGGTTGGTCATGATATCCCGTACCGCATTTGTCAGAGCAATCCCTGGAACAAAGGGCATGACCGCTCCTGCTATAATCAGGTCTGCCGTCGAAGGAAATCCTGTGTAGCGGGCCCAGAACTGGGCGATCAATCCGAAAACAAAGGCACCCGCAAAGGCTGTTACAAAAGGAATGCGGACAAACTTCTCTACATAGAGAGAGAAGGCAAAACCAAATAAGGTCGCAATAGCTGCGCCAAAAGCGTCATAGACATTGCCCCCAAACATAATCGAGAAGAAAGGGGCACTGAGGGTCGCTGCTACAGTCACTTGAAACTTGGTATAAGGAAGGGCTTGATTGCCGATTTCTTTGAGCTTTTTAAAGGCTGTCGAGAGATCAATCTGTCCTCCGACAAGCTCCCGTGATACTTGGTTGACATCGCAAACTTTTTCAATGTTATAAGAGGATGAGGTCACCCGTTTCATCCGAGAAATATTGGTGTTTTCGATAGAAAAGAAAATAGCTGCGGGCATGGCAAGAACATTGCAATCCATTATTCCTTGCGAATGGGCAATACGGATCATAGTATCCTCAACCCGATGAATCTCTGAGCCACTTTTCAGGAGAATGGTTCCTGCTAGCATAATCACATCAATGACGGCATTCAACTCTCTCGATTCGTCCATTTTCTCCTCCTTTTTTCTACTCCCTATATTTTATCACAAAATCTTGTGAAAAAAAATCTTTGTCATGAAATCATGACAAAGATTCGTTTAATCTCGAGAACTTTCGTGAGTTCCTTCACTATTGGATGAACTGCTAGAAGGAGTGTTACCTTGTTGATTTCCTTGTTGGTTCCCCTGGTTTGGACTTGTAGGAGAACCCTGGTTCCCACGTTGGGCAGGATTAGAGGATGAAGTTGACGGTGGTGTTTTTGGTTTGTAGATGGAAAGTTTGATACGCGTACTTGCAAGATCAACCTGTTCTCCTGCTCTTGGCGTTTGACTTACAACAGTTCCTTCTGCCGTTCCTTCAGGAGCAGTCGATACTTCTACAACCTCAATATTCGCTTCCTTCACACCGACAATCTGAGTCAAGTTATTCTTTGTAAACTCGAGGCTTGAACCAATGTAGTTCGGCATGCTGACACTAGTCACCTTCTTAGCCACTGTTAAGGTAATCGTAGTGGCTTTTGAGAGATCATAAGTCGAACCCGAAGCAGGGGTCTGTCTGATGACGATTCCAGGTTCGCTTTCATTGGATTCTTCCTCTTCCATCTTGATTAGATTTTCAGGAACCTTCTTCTCCTTGAGTTCAGCTACAACTTCCGTATACTTACGTCCGACATAATTGCTCAATTGGAAGGATTGCTTACCAGAAGAAACAATCAAATTGACCTTGGTTCCTTCTTTTCGGCCACTACCAGCTTCTGGATCCGTTCGAATAACACGTCCTTCTGCTACTGTATCGCTAGCTTCTGACTTTTCTTCACCAGCTTCAAACTTGGATTTTTTAAGAGCTTCCTTAGCCTCGGCAACGGTTTGTCCAGCCACATCAGGAATGGGAATCGTTGCAGGTGTTCTTGACAAAATCCAGACCAAAGAGGCTGCAACCAATAGAAGACTGGCCAAAAGAATCATATAGCGAGCCTTAAACTTCCGTTTCTTGGCTGGCTTTGGCGCTGGAGCCGGCTCTGCCATTGGTTGAGTTGGTTTCTTTGGCTGAGGGCGTTCTTCCTGCGCCGGAGCTTTAGGAATCGATGTCAGTGTACTTTGTGGAACTTTAGGTAAAGTCTTAGTGTCTGCCTTACTCGCATCGTCAAAGACCAGTTTCGGTTCATTCCGACGATTATAAGACAAGCTAGTTGACAAGTCCACATACATTTCTGAAACAGACTGATAACGGTCTGACAGCTTCTTAGCAGTTGCCTTGATGACAACATTTTCTAAAGCCTGAGGGACAGATGGGTTTTCAGCTATGACGGACGGAAGTGGTTTCTGGAAATGCTGGAGGGCAATCGTAACCGCGCTATCTCCATCATAAGGGATATGTCCCGTCAGCATCTCATAGAAGATAATCCCCATCGCATAGATATCGCTCTGGAAAGTCGCTTTAGAACCACGTGCTTGCTCAGGTGACAAATAATGAACGGAGCCTAACATTGAGTTAGTCTGGGTCAGACTGGTCTCCGCAAAGGCTACGGCAATCCCAAAATCTGTGACCTTAGCTGTGCCGTCAGGTGTCAAGAGGATATTTTGAGGTTTCAAATCTCGGTGAACAATTCCTCGAGTATGGGCTAAGCGCATTGCCAAGAGGATTTGTCCCATAATCCGAACTGCTTCTTCGTTTGAAAGAGGATAGTGTTCTTTGATATAACGCTTGAGGTCAAGACCTGCTACGTATTCCATAGCTAGGTACTGTTGACCGTCTTCCTCACCAATATCTGTTATCCGAACGATATGAGGATGGTCCAGATCCGCCATGGCTCTCGCTTCACGTTGGAAACGTGCCACAGCAATCGGGTCTGTCTGATAGTTGGTCCTCAGGACCTTCACTGCCACTTCTTCCCCGTCTAGGATCAAATCCTTGGCCAAGTAAACATCTGCCATGCCTCCTCGACCAATCTGCTTGACAATCCGATACCGCCCGGCAAAAATCTTGCCGATTTGGATCATTCTGCTGCCTCCTCGTTCATGTAAACAAGGGCAACCGTAATGTTGTCTAAACCTCCTGCATTGTTAGCGAAGCGAATGAGGGTTGCCGCCTTGTCTGCTAGGGAAATATCACTGGTTACGATATCATAAATCTCGCTTGCCGAAATCATATTGGTCAAGCCGTCACTATTGAGCAAGAGATAATCTCCTGACTCCAGTGTAATCATCCCAAAATCTGGCTGGATTTCATCTTTTTGTCCGATAGACTGGGTGATGATATTCTTTTGAGGGTGAGTTTCTGCTTCTTCTGGAGTCAATTGACCAGCCTTGAGCAATTCGTTGACCAAGGAATGGTCACTCGTCAACTGGTGGTATTCTTCTCCACGAATCAAACCGATACGAGAATCCCCAATGTGAGCATAGATGGCTTGGTTGTCAATAAACGCAACAGCTTCTAGCGTTGTTCCCATGCCTCTGTAGGCTTCGTCCTGACCTAATTGATGAATTTTTTGATTTTCAATCTCCAGGTAGTGGGCAAACCACTCACGAACTTCATTTACTGAGTCAATTTGGGTATCCACCCAAGCCACACCAAGGTCTGTTACCGCCATCTCACTAGCGATATTTCCTGCACGGTGTCCTCCCATCCCGTCAGCCAAGATGATCATAGTGCGTCCTGCTCGGTTGACAAAATGATTGACATAGTCCTGATTATTTGTCCGTTTCTGACCAACATCTGTTAATAATGCTATTTCCATTGTGTCAGTTCCTTCCTATTCTGATATCTTGCGAAATTGGCTGATAAAAAATCCATCACTTCCATACAATTCAGGAGTAATCAGGATGCAGCCATCTTTCAGGATATCTTTACATTCGTGTTCTAGTTTAACCTGCTCGAACTCGGGATGACTTTCTAAAAACGCCTCAACGACTTGAAAGTTCTCCTCAGAGACAATAGTACAGGTACTATACGTTATTATACCACCTTTTCGTAGTGTTTGACAAACACTACCTAATATTTCCAGCTGAATTTCCTGTAAGGAGGTGAAATCTGCTGTTTCTTTATTGTATTTGATGTCTGGTTTGCGACGTAAAAGTCCAATCCCAGAACAGGGAGCATCTACCAAAATCTTATCAAAGGAGTCCTTTTCAAAAAACTCATGTACCTTTCTGGCATCCAATTTTTTCGTTTGCACTCGATCTGCCACACCTAAACGATCCGCATTTTCTTGGATCAAGTCCAACTTATGATCATACAAGTCCAGAGCAGTAACCTGACCTGTCGTGAGATAAGAAGTCATATGGGCTGTTTTCCCACCCGGAGCGGCACAGGCATCTAGGACCTGTTCATCACCTTGTAGATGAAGGGTCGGAGCAACCAGTTGACTGGACTCGTCTTGGATGGTAATGGCCCCTTCAGAAAACAAATCATGTCCTGCAAAGTGGCCTTGCTCCTTGACCAGACCAGTGGAAGCCAAAGGAGAATCAGTCGCCTCTAACACGGCTTTGATTTCCTCTTTTCGGCTCAAGTCGGTCACTCGGATGCTGGCCTTGTTACGTACCAAGAGACTGTCAAAAATGCCTTGGGCTCGCTCTTCACCGTATTCTTCCTTGAGCTTAGACACTAGCCAAACTGGGAGAGAATAGGCAATGGAATCACGCTTATTTTTGCGTTTGATGCTGTCAATATCTGGCCAGCCTTCTCGCAAAATACGACGAAGGACGGCGTTGACCAATTTTTCACTGCCTTTTTTACGCGCTTTGGCTAGTTCTACCGCTTCATTGACTACAGCGTGATTAGGAATCTTATCCAGATACCGAAGTTGGTAGGCGCTCAGAAGGAGCAGGATATAGAGCCAGTTATCAAGCTTATCCCGGTCCTCGATAAAGTGGGACAAATACCATTCTAAGGTGAGTTTGCGGGCTACCGTTCCGTAGACAATCTCTGTCACCAACCCCTTGTCTGCTTCTGAGAGTTGACTCCCTTTGAGGTGTTTATTTAAGGCAATATTGGAGTATGCTTGGTTGACAAAAACATCCTCTAACACTGCTAGAGCTAGATTTCTAGCCGTTTCTACTTTAGTCACCAAATCGTTCTCCTACGGTCAATGTCCGTCCAACTCCGTTGAGGAAGGAAGCAATGTCCATCTTAGGCTTACCTGCTGGCTGCACTTGCTTAAGAGACAGAGCACCTTCAGCCGTTGCGACGATCAATTCCTTTTTGCCAATAGAGAGGATCTCGCCTGGAGCTCCCTGACCTTCTACTGGTAGAGCTTCATAAATCTTAAAGCGGTCTCCCTTGAGAAAAGTGTGGACAACAGGCCATGGATTCATCCCTCTGATTTGGTTAAAGAGTTGACGGTTAGTTTTAGTCCAGTCCAGCTTTTCTTCCTCTGGCTTGATATTTGGCGAGAAAGTGACTTGGCTTGGGTCCTGAGGCACAGGTTTGATCTCCCCAGCAATATAGGAAGGTAGGGTATCCAAAAGCAAGTCACGACCAACAATCGCTAATTTTTCAAACAAGGTGCCGACATTGTCCTCATCTGTGATGGGAATACTGCGACGGGAAATCATATCTCCTGCATCCATTTCTTTAACCATTTCTATGATAGTCACACCAGCTTCCTCATCCCCTTGAATCAGGGCATAATGAATGGGAGCTCCACCACGGTGTTTGGGAAGAAGGGAAGCGTGAACGTTGACCGCAAAATCCATGCTATCAAGAAGTTTACTTGGGAGAAATTGCCCAAAAGCAGCGGTCACAATCCCATCTGCTCCTAAATTCATAATAGCTTCCAGCTCTGGGCTTCCAGATAATTTTTCAGGCTGGTAAATGGGAAGACCTGCTTCTTTGGCAGCCTGCTTGACTGGGGTTTCTTGGATCACTTTTTTACGGCCGACAGCGCGGTCTGGCTGGGTCACAACAGCTAGGATCTCGTAACGGTCGTCTGATAACAAGCCCTTCAAAACTGTCGCTGAAAAATCAGGTGTCCCCATAAAGATTAGTTTTATCATTTCTTCTCCTTCTTATAAAAATTGCTGCGGTTCGTGGTCAATGCTGAGACGAAGCTCGCTATTTTCCCGTTCTTGAGTCAAGGCCAAAACTCGATTGAGAGTTGGGCCCAGCTCATCTTCTAAACGGTATTTAATCAAAATCTGGTAATGATAAAGGTTGTGGGTACGGGCAATGGGTTTTGGTGTCGGTCCAAGGATTTTACTAGTTTCCGATAAACCTGAGCGCAAAATTCCCATGACTTCATAGGCACGTTTGACAACCTCTTCTTCTTTCTTGTGAGAGAGAGTAATCCCAATAGTGAAATAATAAGGCGGGTAGCCAAGTTGGCGTCTGATACTCATTTCATAGGCATAAAAACCTTCATAATCCTGTTCCTTGGCAAAACGAATGGCATAGTGCTCAGGATTGTAAGACTGGATCAAGACCTGGCCTGCTTTTTCCGCACGACCTGCACGACCAGCCACCTGAGTTAAGAGTTGGAAGGTTCTCTCAGAAGAACGGAAATCAGGCAGATTCAAGGCCGTATCTGCATTGAGCACTCCGACTAGGGTCACATTTGGAAAATCCAAGCCCTTGGCAATCATCTGAGTTCCCAATAAGATATCTGCTTCACCTTGGCCAAACTGGTCAAGAAGAGCTTGGTGACTGCCTTTCTTGCGGGTCGTATCCACATCCATGCGCAGAATGCGAGCCTGAGGAAAAAGTTCTGCTAGCTCATCATAAGCCTTTTGAGTCCCTGTCCCATAGTAACGAATACTGCGACTCTGACAGTTGGGACAGACATGAGGAATTCCCTTGGAAAAGCCACAGTAATGGCAGTTCATGGTCTTGGTATCCATGTGGAGAGTCAGAGAAATGTCACAGTTGGGACAAGTATCCACCGTCCCACACTCCCGACACATAACAAAGCTAGAATAACCCCGACGATTGAGCATGAGGACTACCTGCTCTTTTTTATCCAGGCGATCTTGAATGGCCTCTAGCAAAGGGGGGGTAAAGTTTGATGTCTCATTCTGCCCGATATAGTCCCGAAAGTCAATCACTTGAACCTCAGGAATGGTGGCTAAAGGATTGGCTCGTTGGGTCAGACGTAAGTGTTGGTAGACACCTTTTCCAGCCCGCGCACGACTTTCTAAGCTCGGTGTTGCCGAACCAAGGACCAGAGCTGCTCGATTGTACTGGGCCCTTAGAATGGCGACCTCTCTAGCATGATAACGGGGATTGCTGTCTTGTTTATAGCTAGCTTCATGCTCTTCATCGATAATCATGACACCTAGATTTTTCAGTGGAGCAAAGATAGCTGATCGAGCGCCAACGACAACTTGGGCATCTCCACGCTCAACCTTGCGCCATTCATCGTACTTTTCACCATTGGACAGGCCTGAGTGAAGAATGGCCACTTTCTCTCCGAAACGAGCAATGAACCGCTCCGTCATCTGTGGCGTCAGAGAAATCTCAGGTACCAGCAAAATAGCCGTCTTACCCTTGTCCAAGGCCCCTTGGATGATCTGTAAGTAAACCTCTGTTTTCCCACTTCCTGTAATCCCTTGAAGAAGGAAAGGAGGTTGCTGACTGCCAATAGCACTGACAACCGCATCACGTGCCTGTCTTTGTTCAGGATTCAACTCCAAAGGTTGGCTGGCTTCAATGCCTTCGAAATAAGCAGCTGAACGTTGCACTTCCTTTTGGACTAGGGTTAGAGCTCCTTGCTCCACAAAGAAGTTGACTTGCTCCCGCGAATAAGACTCTAACAAGCTAGCCAGAGGAGCACTTCCAGGATGAGACAGCAGATAGTCTCTCAGTTCTGCTTTTTTCTTAGCACGCGTAGAAATCTCAATCTGCTCTAGCTGAGTAGCATCAATCTCATACCAAGACTGGGTCTTGACCTTCTTTTGATCGACAGCCTGATACTCTAAGCGGAGCAGACCTTTTCTAGTCAAGCGCATCATTTCTGCCTGCTTGGCTAAATCTAGAGAAGAAAAGGCTAGCGAATCTTTAGAACCAAATAAGCGCTCTTTGTCTTGCCGACTCAGACCTTCCAGAGGATAAAGAATCTTATCATAACTGGAGTTTAAAAATCCCGGCAACATGGCTTTTAGAATGGAGATTTTGTAAGAAAAGACAGACTTACGTAGCTCCTCAGCTAGCCAGAGTTGCTCCTGGGTCAAGACTGGAGAAAAGTCTAGCACCTCCGCAATCTCTTTCAAGTCCTGATCAGCCACTTCTTCATCCGATTGGGACTCCAAGCCCAACACAATCCCTTGGATCAAACGATTGCCCTTGCCGAAGGGGACATGGACCCGCATACCGACTTCCAGCATGTCTACAAATTCCTCAGGGATCTTGTAACTGTATGGCTGGTCCGTCTGCATCAAGGGAACATCCACGATAATCTTTGCGATCGCCATCTTCTCACCTCCTCCTTGTCATACTCTTCGAAAATCAAATTCAAACCACGTCAGCGTCGCCTTACCGTACTCAAGTACAGCTTGCGGCTAGCTTCCTAGTTTGCTTTTTGATTTTCATTGAGTATCAGTATATTCTTGCAATAGAAAAAATAAGATTGAGTCCCCCCAACCTTAAATTTTTTCACCATCTTCTTTTTCTTTAGCGATTTGCTCTTTGATTTTCTTTTCTTCTTCTTCTTTGCGGCGTTTTTCTTCTTCGATACGGAGACGAACCGCTTCACGTTTTCCTTCTGGATCTGGGTGAATGGTTACATTTCCTGACTCGATTTCTTCCAAAGCGCGAAGAGTTGATTTTTCAGACTTAAACTCTTGAGTTGCTGGCGCACCGGCTTCTAGTTCGTGGGCGCGTTTTGCTTCCAAGATTACGAGTGAATATTTTGATGGTACCTTGTCTAGCAAGGTATCAATAGAGGGTTTTAACATCATTTGCTTGTACCTATTTCCTATAGTTTATCGAGTAATTGGAGATTTTGGCAACATCTCCTGGTAGTGACCAATGACACGGTCCACACGGAAGTGTTCTGCTTCGATCACACGCTTGACACGTTCAGCAGCGAGGGGCACCTGATCGTTGACAATGGCATAATCATACTCACGCATGAGGGCAATTTCTTCCTTGGCTTTTTCGATTCGTTGGGCAATCACTTCAGCGCTATCTGTTCCACGACCTACCAAGCGGTCTTGCAATTCATCCAAATCTGGTGGCGTTAGAAAGATAAAGACAGCATCTGGAACCTTTTTCTTAACCTGAAGGGCTCCTTGGACTTCAATCTCAAGAAAGACATCGATTCCCTTGTCCAGAGTTTCATTGACATAGGTCAGAGGAGTTCCATAGTAGTTACCGACATATTCTGCATATTCCAACATCTGGCCTTGACGGATCAGCTCTTCAAACTCTTCACGAGTACGGAAGAAATAGTCCACTCCGTCCACTTCACCAGGACGTTGCGCACGCGTCGTCATCGATACAGAGTATTGAAATTGATTCTCAGAACTCTCAAAAATCTCTCTTCTAACCGTTCCTTTCCCAACTCCTGAAGGACCAGAAAAAACGATTAGCAAGCCTCGGTCTGCCATTATGTCTCCTTTAGTTAGTCTGTGAAATAAAGTAAAATTTCTCTCGGATACTGATGATAGCGTCAGTTATCCTTCTACAGTCTTTCTATCTAGTGTAACAAAAAAGCAGTAATTTTTCAACTGCTCTTTCTTATTTATTTAGCATAATCTACTGCACGAAGTTCGCGAATCACGGTTACCTTGATATTTCCTGGGTAATCGAGATTGTTTTCAATTTTCTCACGAACTTTGTGAGCCAAGATTGTGACTTTGTCGTCTTTGATTTGTCCTGGATTAACCATGATACGGATTTCACGTCCTGCTTGAAGGGCGAAGCTATTTTGCACCCCTTCAAAGCCATTGGCGATTTCTTCCAAGTCATGGAGACGCTTGATATAGCTTTCAAGAGATTCACTACGAGCACCCGGACGCGCTGCACTCAAGGCATCTGCTGCAGCAACGATCACTGCAATGACGCTTTCGGCTTCGACATCGCCGTGGTGGCTAGCAATGGTATTCACCACAACTGGGTGTTCCTTGTACTTACGAGCCAACTCTGTACCAATCTCAACGTGGCTACCTTCAACTTCGCGGTCAATAGCTTTTCCGATGTCATGAAGGAATCCAGCACGACGGGCAAGAGCTGCATTTTCACCAAGTTCACTGGCGATGATACCAGATAACTTAGCAACTTCAATCGAATGACGCAAGACATTTTGTCCATATGAAGTACGAAACTGCAAGCGTCCCATGATCTTCATCAAGTCTGGATGAAGGTTTGGCGCACCAATCTCGTAAGCAGCAGCCTCACCATATTCACGGATTTTATTGTCAATCTCTTGACGGTTTTTCTCCACCAACTCCTCGATGCGAGCTGGGTGGATACGGCCATCCTTGAGCAACATTTCCATGGTCATACGAGCAATTTCACGACGAATCGGATCAAATCCTGACAAGGTTACCACTTCTGGTGTATCGTCGATAATCACATCAACCCCTGTCAAACTTTCAAAGGTACGAATATTACGCCCTTCGCGTCCGATAATGCGCCCCTTCATGGTATCATCTGGTAGGTGAACTGTCGAGTTTGTTGACTCTGCTACATAGTCACCAGCGATACGCTGCATAGCCTGAACCAAGATATCTTTCGCAATCTTGTCTGAACGTTCCTTCACTTCTTGCTCAGCCTCACGAATGCGGCTAGCAATTTCCTTGCTCAAGTTTTCCTCTGTTTGAGCCAAGATAATATCTCGAGCCTCAGTTTGGGAAAGGGAGCCGATACGTTCCAGTTCAGCTTCTTTTTGTCTTTCGACTTCCTCTAATTGCTCTTCACGTGCATCAAGGTTTTTTGCTCTATCAGAAATACTTTGTTCTTTTTGTTCAAGTGTTTTTTCTTTGTTCGTCAAATTGTCGTCTTTGCGGTCAAGGCTCGCAGCTCTCTCCGTCAAACGACTTTCAATTTGCTTGAGCTCCTGACGTTCTGACTTAAATTCAGCGTCCACTTCTTCACGGTATTTTCTGGCTTCCTCTTTGGCCTCCAATAGTGCTTCTTTTTTAAGAGACTTGCTTTCGCTCTTGGCTTCATTTAGCAATAAATCCGCTTCGCGCTCAGCTTGTCCTCGTAAATTAGTTGCTTCTTGTTCAGCATTTAGAAGCATCAACTCTGCAGCCTCTTGAGATGATTTCATCTTAGCTGAGATGCTGACATATCCAATGACTAAACCAATGATGACGGTAAAAACAGCAATCGCAAGTGTCATGATTTCCATGTTTTTACCTCATTAAATTTGTTTATCGAATGACATACATTCCTTAATATTCTATCATAAAAAACCGATTTTCACAAACCCAAATTGAAGAGTTTTGTGTGAATTTTAGAAGAAAGTTCTGAAATCACCAAACAAATTTTCTAACTCTTAAAAATGAGATTTTCATTAAAACATACAATAAAAAAGCCTACCTTTCAGTAGACTTAGTTTGATTCTATTCTAATCGGCACTCTGCCGAAATTCTGCTCTGCGATACTTGGCTGTCCTAGTTGGTAAATCTGATCTGCCTTTTGGGTCATGGTATCCCAAGGTTCTTTGCCAATTCGACTGACTAGATGGACCTGCTCTTTCAGTGACTTGAGATGTTGTCTGCCTTTTTCAGTAAAGCCAAGGATATGGATGGCTTCTGGCAAGTCGCTTTCTCTGGCCTGCACCAAGATATAAGTCAAGAGGCGTCTGACACGCGCCTTGGTATAGCGTTTGGTCACAACTGACTCGACCAATTCATCCACAGACTGGGCTGTTTTAATAGCTTCCTTGATGCGCACAGCCATTTCTTGATTGACCTGATAGATGATCGTTAGGTCTGGATTTGACAAAATTTGATAGCGGAGCAAGGGAAAATAGTCATCCCAACTCACCTTATTAGCATTTTCAAAGAGGGCAACAGAAGGCATAAAGCGTTCTAAGAAATCTTGGTCTGATTGATGCTGACGGAGAGCTGTTGCCGAGGCAAAGTCCACTTCCTTGTCCACAGAATGATAACCAGCCCCCTGACGCTGAATCGGATGGAGTTTGATTCTACGTCCCGCAACCCCCTTGGCATAGGCCAAAGCTAGAACATGATTGGGTGTATTGCCTGAAAAATCAAGACCTGCAAATTCCTTCCACATGGCTTGGGTTTTCTGAGGATAGGAAAGGGAATCAGGCAGATTTTCCACAAATTTCTCCATCTCAGTGCCTTGCTCCGTGTATAGGTCAGCAATTTTCTGATAATCCAGAACTTCCTCCGTCCCGAAAGCGAGGGTATCAATGCCCAAGCGAGCTAAGATATCCACAGCTCCTTGGCCAAAGAAATCTGCCGCCTGAACACTGACTAAAAAGGGCAATTCCACTACCAGATCTGCTCCATTTTCCAGCGCCATCTGAGCCCGTGTCCACTTGTCTACGATAGCAGGTTCTCCACGCTGCATGAAATTCCCAGACATGGCAACGATTTTCAGTCCCTCCGCCTGCTCAAGCAAGTATTTGTGCCCATTATGAAAAGGATTGAACTCTGCGATAATACCTGTGATGGTCACGATGTTCTCCTACTTCTGCGCGACAAAAAACCAACGGGTGCTGGTTTCTGTTGGCTCCTTGTCCTCAAAGTCCGCATAGAGTTTGAAAGACTTGAAACCAGCCTGCTCCAGCAAAATATCATAGGTCAAAACTTCATAGGTCCGCTCCTCATGCACTTCATCGTGACGACTAAAGGAACCGTCAGCCTCCTTGATAAAGAAAGTCAACTCATGCACGATGGAGTGAGGAGCTTCGTCCTCATAGGTGTCCCAAAGCATGGCAAAATCTTCCGCATTTTCATGGTAGGAATAGCCAGGGAATACTTCGTCTGTCTGGTAGGTCGAATGCACATCAAAGATGAAAACTCCGTCTTCGTTAAGCGCATTATATACTTCTTTAAAGACGTCTCCTACCTCGACCTCATCCTGCATGTAGCAGATAGAGTCAGAGTAACACGTGACAAAATCATATTGACCTGCCTTGGACAAATCCAGCATATTGCCCTCTATAAAATCAATCTTTTGCTTGGCTGAAGTAGCTCTTTTCTCCGCAATCTTCAGCATATCCGCGCTCAAATCAAGTCCAGTTACATCAAAGCCTGCTTGAGAAAAGCGCACAGACTGGATACCTGTTCCACAAGCCAATTCTAAGAGTTTCTTTCTCTCCTTGGTCTTAGGCAAATGACGCAGCGAAAAATCCGTCCATTTATCATATAAACTATCATCCATCACAGCATCGTAAACAGCCGCAAAGGTTTCATAAGTCGCCATATTCATGATACCAAGTCCGCCCGTAATCGGAATGAAAATTAGGAGCTTGACGATGGAGCCGAGCTCCAAGGAAGGCTATCTATTTTCCGACGATTACAGGACGGGTTCAAATCCTTTCTAAGATACAAAGAGCGTTAAAAGCAAGGAGAAAATAGGAAACTTTCTGCTGTATCGTCAGATACAAAGGAAGTTACTCTTTTTCTCGCAGCTTTTAGCTCGTGTTCAGTTTCGAGATGAACAAAACACGACGCCCTCACCTTTCTATCCATTTTTTTCTAAAATAAGCAAATAAACCCAGTTGACTGCAACTGAGTTCATCTACTAGGCCAAGGCTTCAGAAATATCTACAGAATCCGCCTCATGCCACAGTTTTTCTAGGTTATAGTGGGCACGCATTTCTTCTGAGAAGATATGCACAACGACACCACCGAGGTCTAGCAAAACCCAGCCTCCAGCTGCATCGCCTTCAACATGGCTACCTTTAAAGCCAGCTTCAGCTACTTTTTCACGGATATTATCTGCGATAGCGTCCAACTGACGACTATTCATCGAGCTAGTGATAACAAAGTAGTCCGTCACGCTGGTCAAATTTTGTACATCAAGTGCAAGGATATCCTCCGCACGTTTCTCATCAGCCGCTTTCACGACTAGTTCTAGTAATTCTTTTTCGTTCATTTAGTCCTCTTTCAAATAGTGCACAAAGGCGTTATAGGTTTCAAGGGTTTGGGGATAGATGGGGAATCCCTGATGAGCTAAATGCTCCACAGTTCGTGCCGTTTCGTAAGCCACTGCCTTATTAAGTGACAAACTTGCAATTTCACGCGCCACATCCACTCCTGGAAAGGCACGATTGCGCTCGATATAGTCTGCGACGTAGACAACTTTATCCAGGTCGCTCATCTGACCAGCACCGACTGTATGGATTTCAATAGCTCGCAGGATTTCAGGATCATGCAAATCCAAATCTTCCTGAATCTTGTAAATTCCAACCATCCCATGCCAGACATTATTGCCCCAATTTTTGAGGTCAGGGTCTAGCTGATAACGGTCAATCAAGTCTAGAAATTCCTGATCTGACAACTTTTTAGCATAGTCGTGGAGAAGGCCTGCTAGGCCTGCTTTCTCACTATCTACAGCAAAACGATGAGCCAGTTCTATGGCCGCACGCTCTACACCCAGACAATGGGTTAAGCGTTTTTCAGGCAGAAGCTCTGCCATTTTTTTCAACAAAGCCTCGCGGGAGCAGTTGATATAGTCTTGGTATGCCATCAGTAAAGCCCCTCCTTCTCGATGTAGTCTAGCACTGGCTGAGGTAGGAGAAAGTTAGGTTTCCGACCTTGGGCAATGAAGTCACGCACCATGCTGGACGAGATGTCCATGAGAGGCACATCCACCCAGATAACTGGATAGGAAGTCCCTGCCTTGTAGCGTGGACGCTGAACCCCTACAAACTGAACCATGTCGACCAGCTCATCAATTCGGTACCACTTAGGCAGATAGTCCACCATATCAGCCCCGATAATGAAGTAATAATCCGTATCTGGATGTTGCTCTGTCAAAATCTTCATGGTGTCGTAGGTGTAGGAAATGCCCTTACGCTCTAACTCAATGGTTTCAATGTCCAGACCTTCAATCCCCTCAATCGCCAACTCAAGCATCTTGAGCCGATGGTGCTCGGGAATGGTTTCCTTTTTATCTACATGAGGTGGTTGGTATTCGGGCATAAGCAGGACCTGATCTAGTCCCAACTGTTGTCGTACTTGGTCCGCCACAACAAGATGGGCATTGTGAACAGGGTTAAAATTTCCGCCTAAAATCCCGACTTGTTTGCGTTTTTTCTCCTTGATTTCTGGCTCCAACTCTACCTTGGTAAAGGGAGTCAATAATTCGATTGCCATAGGCTCGTCTTCCTTTAATTCTCTGTAAAAACAGTTGTTTGGAGTAGGTTTTAGATTTCTTTGACTTTCTTGGAAATCTTGCGATTTTCTTTCTTGCTAGATTGTTTATACAAAATCAAGATGCGTCCGATTTTTTGGACTGTATCCACACCGATTTCTTCTTCCAAGATTTCGGCTACTTCGTGGATGTTTTCATCTGTGTTTTGTAAGAGCGTAACTTTAATCAATTCACGGGCGTCAAGGGCTTGACGGACGCTGGTTTTGATTTGGTCGTTGAGTCCATTTTTCCCGATTTGGATGATGGGTTTGAGGGTGTGTGCCTGGCTGTTGAGGAAGGCACGTTGTTTTGATGTTAATGACATATTCTTTCTTCCTTTTTGGATAGTTATTTTAGGTGGTGGGGGACGGTCGGAACTAATTTTCCAAAGAATTCATCTTTGAAAAATGGATTTCCTAACCTCACACTTGAGCCTAGGTCTCAAGTGTGCCCCTTGCCAATCTAACGATTGGCAATCACACCACGGCAATAACTATCTTTTTATGAGCTCACTTTGTTCGCTCAGTGATTTTATTTTAAATAATGGCTTTTCGTGTGACGACGGCGACGCCTTCTGGTGCCCAGACGGCGACCTTGGCGGTGCCTGTTACGCGGATCCAGCCTAGTCCTGAGATGACTAGGTCTGTCTTGTCCTTAATGGTAAAGACATGCTGGACTAGTTTTGGAAAATCTTCTTTTTCCTTGCTATTTGGTGGAGTTAGAAGGGTTCCCAGATGCTTGTCATAAAAGGCACTAGCGCCTTCTAGCTTGGTACGGTGGAGTTTGAGTTCATTGTCAAAGAAGGCTGTGAATCCTTGCTTTTCTCCTGATATGAAGTCAAAGCGTCCAAGACCACCTAAAAACAGAGTTTGCTCAGGGTTAAGCTGATAGGTTTTGGGCTTGATTTCCTTTTTAGGGCTGACATACTTGAGGTTTTTAGCCGTCAAGTAGTGGGCCATCTGGTGGCGGTGGATAATCCCTGGTGTATCGTAGATATAAGATCCGTCGTCAAGCGGTATCTCAATCTTGTCCAAGGTTGTCCCCGGAAAACGCGAAGTCGTGATGACATTTTGGTCACCTGTGATTTCTTGGATAATAGCGTTGATGAGAGTTGACTTTCCAACGTTGGTTACCCCAACTACGTAGACATCGCGGCCCTTACGGTAGTGTTCAATCTTGTCAATGACTTCCTTAATAGCATGCTTATTCTGAGCCGAAGTCAGGACGACATCCACAGGGCGAAGACCTTCTTCGTGGGCACGCTCCATGAGCCATTGGCTAATCTTGCCCGGTTTAACAGACTTGGGCAGGATATCTTTTTTATTTCCAACCAAGAGGACATCATTGCCCGATACAAAGCGTGGTAAGCCTGGAATAACAGAGCCATTGAAGTCAAAGATATCAATGACATTGACTACCAAGGCATCACTGTCTCCCACCTCGTGCAAGAGTTTGAGGAAATCATCGTCAGTCAACTGGACATCTGTGATTTCATTGTAGTGGCGGAGACGGAAACAACGTTGGCAATAAACTTCGCCAGTCTCCAAGCCTTTTTCAAGTGCCGACTGGGGAGTGAAACCAAAACCAGCCTTGTCTGTCGTCTGAATGGTTGCTCCACAACCAATACAGAGAATTTCTTCCATAGTTAAATTCCTTTTTTATATGTAATCGGTCCGTATTTTTCAGTGATTTTGCGCATGACACGGCGCTCGCGAGCCCGGTTGATCTGCGTCTTGATCGAGTCGTGTTGGACCAAGGGTTTGACTAAGATCGAGCGAATGCCTGCACGATGTGCTGCTCGTATATCTGTCATAAGTTGGTCGCCGACCATGACCACTTCATTTTTTTCATAGTGGAATTCCTTCATGGCACGGTCAATTCCAAATGTGAAAGGCTTCAAGGCCCAATAAACGTAATCAATCCCAAATTTCTCAACTGCGCGTTGGACCCGTTTTTTGGTGTTATTTGAGACCACGATGATGCGAATGCCCGCGTCCCGAAGGTCATGTAGCCATTGCTTCATCTCTGGCGTCCCATCAGGGTTGTTCCAAGCAATGAGGGTATTGTCCAAATCGACCAAAACAGCCTTGATTCCCTGCGCTTGCAGGCTTGGGACCGTCAGATCATAAACTGCTTCCACAGCAAAGTCTGGCATATAATTTTCAATCGCCATTCTGGCTCCTTTTCTTTTTAATTTCTAGCAATATTCTTTAAATATTGGGCTAAGACTACCCATAAAATGAGACTAGCTATCAAAATATAAATCCAAGCATTTGGTTCATCTGCAAACGGTAAGGGAACATTCATTCCGAAGAATCCTGTAATAACCGCAAGGATAGCTAGCAAGACTGAGATAATGGTCAAAGTTGTCAAATTATCATTTAGATTATTATTTAGGATGTTGTTGTAAGAGGCTGAGAGTTGTTGCAAAACTTGAGAAATCAAGTCTGTCATCGAAACCAACTGATGCGCTTCAATCATGGCATCGTCAAACTGCTCTCTTTCTACCTCATTAAAATTGCGATAAAGAGCATGCCCTTGAATGTGTTCCAAGAGGAGACGATTTTGTTTGGCAGCTGCTGTCAGGTAAACCATACCAGTTTCCAAGTCAGAGAGGGCAAAAAGATTTTTTTTAGTTGTTTTTTGACGAAGAAGTGCACTGATTTCATCCTTACTTTTATCCATTTCTTCAATAACCGGATAATAAGCATTGCTAATAATCTCTAAACTGGCAAAAAGAAATTTGTAGATTGAAACAATTTCATGGCTTTCAAGGTAGGTTGCCATACGTTTAATCACATAACTATTCTTATGATTGCTAATTGTGATTAGCCGTTGTTTTTCAACGATAAAGGTCATCGGAATCGCTTCATAATATTCTTTGTCTTTTTCCAAGTCAAGAACATTATAAATGAAGGTGACCGTTCCCGTTTCACGGTGATAGTCCATGTGGGCACGCTCATTTCTATCCAGGGCATACTCGATGGTTTCCTTGTCCAAGCCATAGACATCCGAAAGGTCTTCCATGTTTTTAATCTTGTCTACATCAAGGTCTATCCATGTACAATCGTGACCTAATTTTTTCTCTACAAATAGCATACTCTCTCCTTTACCAAACTCCTTCTATTGTACCACAAATCTGCTAAAATAGCCGGCCTATTCAGTACGAGATAGATTGCTGACGACGGTGATATTACGATTGGGAACAAAATGAAGGGCTTGATCGTCACCTCGCAGTTGCGTTGTACGGATTCCTACGCTAACGACCTTTCCAGAAACGGTAATCGGTCCATTTGTGAGAACGACTTCATCACCCACATCAAGCTGGCGTTCAAAAAGAATGAAGAAGCCATTGATGACATCGGATAGAAAGCCTTGCGCCCCCATACCAATGGCCACCCCAGCAATCCCCGCACCGGCAAGGAGGCTCGAAACTGGCAGTCCTAAAATAGACAGGATGCAATAGACCAAGAAGAAATAAAGAATGTAGTTAAAGACATTCTCCAGCAAACGAGAGATGGTCTTTTGTCTGCCTGCATCTCGATTTGAAAATTTAAGTGAGGGCTTAACAATCTTTCGTACAGTCGCATGAAGCATCTTTTTAGCTATATAAAATAGTAAAAACAAAATCAAAAGAGAAATCACCTTGGTCAAGAGATTCTCTAACATGGTTGTTAAATCAAGTTTATCAAAATAGCGTTGAAAAAAATCTTGCATATAAAACTCCTTTTTCCTATTATACCATAAAATCGCCCTTCTCTTTTCTTTCATAATTATTCAATTATCATCTCTATTTTCATAATATCACTTGCCTCTATAGCATATTTATACTATAATTATAAACAATACATTTGAAGGAGACTGCTATGAAACGAATCATTAGAGCCTGGACCAAGGCAAGCCTCATCAAACGAATCCTCATTGGAATGATTTTGGGAGCTACATTGGGGATGCTCTTTCCAAACTTTACAGGAATTGGCCTGCTTGGAGATCTCTTTGTAGGTGGACTGAAAGCCATCGCTCCTATTTTGGTTTTTGCCCTTGTTGCCAATGCCCTTTCCCAACACCAAAAGGGACAAAACACCAATATGAAAACTGTTATTTTCCTATACTTGCTCGGAACCTTTGCTGCTGCATTGGTAGCCGTTCTAGCTAGTTTCTTACTACCTGTGCAAATCACCCTGACCAGTGCAAATACAGAAGTTGCTGCTCCTGACGGTATCGGTCAAGTCCTCAGCAACCTCTTGCTCAAACTGGTGGACAATCCCTTAAATGCCATTGTTGAAGCCAACTATATCGGGATTCTCTCTTGGGCAGTCGTCTTTGGTCTGGCTATGAGAGAGGCAAGTAAACACAGTAAAGAATTACTGAGAACCATGGCAGATGTCACCTCTAAAATCGTGGAATGGATTATCAACCTAGCTCCCTTTGGGATTTTAGGCTTGGTTTTCAAGGCCATCTCTGACAAGGGAATTGCCAGTCTGGCTAACTACGGTGTCCTCCTAGGACTCTTGATTGCTACCATGGCCTTTGTCGCTCTCATCATCAACCCGCTCATCGCCTTTCTCTTTATGAGGAAAAATCCCTATCCCCTTGTTTTGAAATGCCTACGTGTCAGTGGTATTACAGCCTTTTTCACTCGTAGCTCTGCCGCCAATATCCCTGTCAATATGAAACTCTGTCAAGACCTGGGACTGAATCCTGATACCTACTCTGTCTCCATCCCCCTTGGTTCGACCATCAATATGGCTGGCGCTGCTGTTACCATAAATGTCCTGACCCTAGCTGCCGTCAACACACTCGGAATCTCGGTAGACTTTGGGACAGCATTTGTGCTCAGTGTCGTGGCTGCCATTTCTGCCTGCGGGGCCTCTGGAATCGCTGGGGGATCCCTTCTCCTCATTCCTGTCGCTTGTAGCCTCTTTGGGATTTCCAACGACTTGGCTATGCAGGTTGTCGGAGTCGGATTTGTGATTGGAGTCGTTCAAGACTCCTGCGAAACAGCCCTAAACTCTTCGACAGATGTCCTCTTTACAGCGGTTGCCGAGTATGCTACAAACCGAAAACTTCGCCCCTAGTCTCTAACTCCTCGTTAAATACTTGACTCTATTAGTTTAGGAAATTTTCATGTCCCTCACTCAACGCACGACAAAACTGATCTTAGCGACCTGTCTCGCTTGTTTTCTCGCTTATTTTTTAGATTTATCATCAGCAGTTTCAGCTGGAATTATCGCTCTCTTAAGCCTCTCCGACACGCGCAGAAACACGCTGAAGTTGGCTCGTAACCGCCTCTTTTCCATGCTACTAGCGCTCGCTATCGGTGTTCTAGCCTTTCAGCTTACGGGCTTTCACATCTGGAGCCTGGGCCTCTATCTGGCTCTCTATGTCCCTCTTGCTTACAAAATGGGCTGGGAAATCGGCATCACCCCTAGCAGTGTCTTGGTCGGTCATCTCTTGGTACAGGAGTCTACTTCTCCAGCTCTCTTGCTCAATGAAGTGCTCCTCTTTCTCATCGGGACAAGCTTTGCTCTATTGGTCAACCTTTACATGCCCTCTCGCGAGAAAGCCATCCAAAGCTACCATCTTCAGGTCGAAGAAAAGTTAAAAGACATCCTGCTTCGTTTTAAATACTATCTGTCAAGAGGAGACGGGCGCAATCAAGCCCAACTCGTTGACCAATTAGACAAGCTCCTTGATGAAGCCCTCAAACTGGTTTATTTGGATCACTCGGACCATCTCTTTCACCAGACGGACTACCACATCCATTACTTTGAGATGAGACAGCGACAAAGTCGCATCCTGCGAAATATGGCCCAGCAGATCAATACCTGTCATCTGGCCGCAAGTGAGAGTTTGATCTTGGCCCAGCTCTTTTCTAAGATTGCTGCCCAGCTAAGTCAGACCAATCCTGCTCATGACCTACTTGATGACATCGAACGCTATCTGCAAGTCTTCCGCAATCGAAGTCTCCCTAAAACACGTGAGGAGTTTGAGACCCGTGCTACCCTCCTACAGCTACTACGCGAAGCCGAAACCTTCATTCAGGTCAAGGTCAATTTTTATCAGAAATATGGAAACTAGAACGCAAAGAGCCTCAGAGAATTCACAAAAGGTGAACACTTCTGAGGTTTTTGTTTTTCTTTAATTCCAATTATCTTTACTGTACAGAGATTAGTCCAGCCTACCTTATTCTATGCAGAATTTAGAGAGTAATTAGAAAAATCTTTTGCCTAGTGGAGCGCCTAGCCAAGTTCCATAGAAACTTGGCGTTAGTTACTTAGATTGTTACACATTCAAATAAATTTACTGAACTATGACACTGGGGTTTACAAATCAATTTCATTTGTAAAACTCAATTAGTGAGGCAGTTAGGCAGTTCAATTCCTTGCCATTACGACGGAAAAATCCACGAATCGATAATATTCGTGGAGTTTTCCTAGTGAAGCGTTTAGGTAAGCCGCCATGGCGATTACCGTCAAATGACAGCAACTTTATGTTGCTAGTCATTTGTAACGATTTACATCTTTTCCTCCAACTCTACGTCTGGATACTTGTCTGCAAACCAGCGGAGGGCAAAGTCATTCTCAAAGAGGAAGACTGGTTGGTCGAAGCGGTCCTTGGCCAAGATATTGCGGCTTGAGGACATGCGCTCATCCAAGTCCTCAGGCTTGATCCAACGAACGGTCTTTTTACCCATCGGGCTCATGACCACTTCTGCATTGTATTCGCCTTCCATGCGGTGCTTAAAGACTTCAAACTGAAGTTGTCCCACAGCACCCAGCATGTACTCGCCTGTTTGGTAATTCTTGTAAAGCTGAATGGCTCCTTCTTGCACCAATTGCTCAATCCCCTTGTGGAAGGATTTTTGTTTCATGACGTTCTTAGCAGAAACTTTCATGAAAATCTCAGGTGTAAAGGTTGGCAGTGGTTCAAATTCAAACTTATTTTTTCCAACCGTCAAGGTGTCTCCAACCTGATAAGTCCCCGTATCATAAACCCCGATAATATCTCCTGCAACAGCATTGGTCACATTTTCACGACTTTCAGCCATAAACTGAGTCACATTAGATAGTTTGGCAGTCTTACCAGTACGAGGCAAATTGACACTCATCCCTCGCTCAAATTCACCCGATACGATACGGACAAAGGCAATGCGGTCACGGTGACGAGGGTCCATGTTGGCTTGGATTTTAAAGACAAATCCTGAGAAATCCTTGTCATAAGGATCCACAATTTCGCCATCTGTTTTCTTGTGACCATGTGGTTCTGGAGCAAACTTAAGGAAGGTCTCAAGGAAGGTCTGCACCCCAAAGTTAGTGAGGGCTGAACCGAAGAAGACCGGAGTCAGTTCACCCGCTAAAATAGCTTCTTCTGAAAATTCATTTCCTGCTTCTTGCAACAGTTCGATATCGTCCTTAACCTGAGCGTAGAAAGGATTGCTTCCAAAGAGCTTGTCCCCTTCTTCCAGACTGGCAAAACGCTCATCCCCTTTATAGAGCTCCAAGCGTTGGTTATAGAGGTCATACAAGCCTTCAAAGGCTTTTCCCATCCCGATTGGCCAGTTCATTGGATAACTCGCAATGCCAAGGACTTCTTCTAGTTCTTGCAAGAGGTCCAGTGGCTCACGACCGTCACGGTCCAGCTTATTCATAAAGGTAAAGACTGGAATGCCACGGTGCTTCACAACCTCAAACAATTTCTTGGTTTGGGCCTCGATACCCTTGGCAGAGTCCACGACCATGACCGCAGCATCCACTGCCATCAAGGTACGATAGGTATCTTCAGAGAAGTCCTCGTGCCCTGGTGTATCTAGGATATTCACGCGCTTGCCATCGTAGTCAAACTGCATAACAGATGAAGTGACCGAAATCCCACGTTGTTTCTCAATATCCATCCAGTCAGATTTGGCAAAAGTCCCTGTTTTCTTTCCTTTAACCGTACCAGCCTCACGAATCTCGCCCCCAAAGTAGAGCAACTGCTCAGTGATGGTTGTTTTCCCGGCGTCCGGGTGGGAGATGATGGCAAAGGTACGGCGTTTCTTGATTTCTTCTTGAATAGTCATAAGTTCTCTTTCTTTGATTCTCTATTTTTAGTTGTTTCAGTAGCTAAGAATGATGTTTACATTGGATTTTACCATTCCTTTCAACTCTCCATTATAGCGAATTTTGGGGAGTTTTTCAATTGCTCATCCGATGAAAAGACAAGCTAGAGCACAGATTGCACCTGATTTCTCTTTTTCCACCGTTTTTTGAACAAGATATCAAAGAGAACCAGAGCCACCGAAAGGATAACGGACACAAGAAGGTATTTTAACCACAAGGGCGCATCTGGAATAAAAGGTGTCTTGTTTAACAAACCATAATTTCCACCCGTCACCTGATTAACCCCAACTAGAAAGAGATTGAGAATAAAGGTATAGGCTACAATCATATACTTCTTAAGCAAGGTCTTGTCATAGTGATTCATCAAATAAACCAAGGAATTCACTAGAAGGGCATAGTGCCCAATCAAAAATGAAAAACTGGTGATATGGGGGAAATCATAGGGGTCAAAAACAGGGTAAACCAAAGCAAAGACCGCTCCACTTGCTCCTAAGAGGGCAAAATACTGCTTGCTCCGCCATTTATCCGGCAAGAAAACCACCGCAAACATAGCCAAACGGCAATGGTAAAATGGAAGGCTATTAGAAAATGGAATCCCAAAGCCAACATACCAGCTATATAGGGCTAGTAACTGGAGGATCTGAATCCCCTTAAACAAGCGGACAAATTTCGGATTTTTGTGATAAGCAAGTGCTCCATAAATACAAAGCACTAAAGTAAGCATCATGATCCCATACCAAAAGAGGGAAATGGGAGGAGGAACCGTCTGAGATCTGGTGATAAATTGATGGAACATATTTCTATCCTAACTTTTATTTTTTCTATTCTCTAGTTTAACCATTATAGCGAATTAAAAGCGATTTTTCAATTTCTATTTCTTTTCAGTTTGGCTCCCTTATTTATAGGAAAATATGGTAAAATAGAACAGACTAAAAATCATCATTTCACGAAAGGATGCAAGATGAAAATTACGCAAGAAGAGGTAACACACGTTGCCAATCTTTCAAAATTAAGATTCTCTGAAGAAGAAACTGCTGCCTTTGCGACAACCTTGTCTAAAATTGTTGACATGGTTGAATTGCTGGGCGAAGTCGACACAACTGGTGTCGCACCTACTACAACCATGGCTGACCGCAAGACCGTACTCCGCCCTGATGTGGCCGAAGAAGGAACAGACCGTGACCGCCTGTTTAAAAACGTACCTGAAAAAGAAAACTACTATATTAAGGTACCAGCTATCCTAGATGATGGAGGAGATGCCTAATGACTTTTAATAACAAAACGATTGAAGACTTGCACAACCTCCTTGTATCTAAGGAGATTTCAGCTACTGAATTGACACAAGCCACGCTTGAAGATATCAAGTCTCGCGAGAAAGCTATCAATGCTTTTGTCACTATCGCTGAAGAACAAGCCCTTGCTCAAGCTAAAGCCGTTGATGAAGCTGGAATTGACGCGGATAATGTCCTTTCAGGAATTCCACTGGCTGTTAAGGATAATATCTCTACCGATGGTATCCTTACAACTGCTGCCTCAAAAATGCTCTACAACTACGAGCCTATCTTTGATGCGACAGCCGTTGCCAATGCCAAGGCTAAGGGTATGATTGTTGTCGGAAAAACCAACATGGACGAGTTTGCCATGGGTGGATCAGGTGAGACTTCCCACTATGGTGCGACTAAAAATGCTTGGGACCACAGCAAAGTTCCTGGTGGATCATCAAGTGGTTCTGCGGCTTCTGTAGCTTCAGGACAAGTTCGCTTGTCTCTTGGATCTGATACTGGTGGTTCTATCCGCCAACCTGCTGCCTTCAACGGGATCGTTGGTCTCAAGCCAACCTACGGAACGGTTTCTCGATTCGGTCTCATTGCCTTCGGTAGCTCATTAGACCAGATTGGACCTTTTGCACCAACCGTTAAGGAAAATGCCCTCTTGCTCAACGCTATTGCCAGCGAAGATGCCAAAGACTCTACTTCTGCCCCTGTCCGCATTGCCGACTTTACTTCAAAAATTGGTCAAGACATCAAGGGAATGAAAATTGCTTTGCCTAAGGAATACCTTGGTGAAGGGATTGACCCAGAGGTTAAGGAAACCATTCTGAATGCCGCTAAACACTTTGAAAAACTTGGTGCCATCGTCGAAGAAGTCAGCCTTCCTCACTCTAAATACGGTGTTGCCGTTTACTACATCATCGCTTCATCAGAAGCCTCATCAAACTTGCAACGCTTTGACGGTATCCGTTATGGCTACCGCGCAGAGAATGCGACTAATCTTGATGAAATCTATGTAAACAGCCGTAGCCAAGGTTTCGGTGAAGAAGTGAAACGCCGTATCATGCTTGGAACATTTAGCCTTTCATCAGGTTACTACGATGCCTACTATAAGAAAGCTGGTCAGGTCCGTACCCTCATCATCCAAGATTTCGAAAACGTCTTTGCGGATTACGACTTGATTTTGGGACCAACTGCTCCAAGCGTTGCCTATGACTTGGATTCCCTCAACCATGACCCCGTTGCCATGTACTTGGCTGACCTTTTGACCATCCCAGTCAACTTAGCAGGTCTCCCAGGAATTTCAATTCCTGCTGGATTCTCTCAAGGTCTCCCAGTCGGTCTCCAATTGATTGGTCCTAAATACTCTGAGGAAACCATTTACCAAGCTGCTGCTGTTTTTGAAGCAACAACAGACTACCACAAACAACAACCCGTGATTTTTGGAGGTGATAACTAATGAACTTTGAAACAGTCATTGGACTTGAAGTCCACGTAGAGCTCAACACCAATTCAAAAATCTTCTCACCTACTTCTGCCCACTTTGGAAATGACCAAAATGCCAACACTAACGTGATTGACTGGTCCTTCCCAGGAGTTCTGCCAGTTCTCAATAAAGGGGTTGTCGATGCTGGTATCAAGGCGGCTCTTGCCCTCAACATGGACATCCACAAAAAGATGCACTTTGACCGCAAGAACTACTTCTATCCTGATAATCCAAAAGCCTACCAAATTTCCCAGTTTGATGAGCCAATCGGCTACAACGGCTGGATTGAAGTGGAACTAGAAGACGGTACGACTAAGAAAATCGGTATCGAACGTGCTCACCTAGAGGAAGATGCTGGTAAAAACACCCACGGTACAGATGGCTACTCCTATGTTGACCTCAACCGCCAGGGGGTGCCATTGATTGAGATTGTATCTGAAGCGGACATGCGTTCCCCTGAAGAAGCCTATGCTTATCTAACTGCTCTCAAGGAAGTTATCCAGTACGCTGGCATTTCTGATGTTAAGATGGAAGAAGGTTCCATGCGCGTGGATGCCAACATCTCGCTTCGTCCTTATGGACAAGAGAAATTCGGTACCAAGACTGAGTTGAAAAACCTCAACTCCTTCTCAAATGTTCGTAAAGGTCTTGAATACGAAGTCCAACGCCAAGCTGAAATCCTGCGCTCAGGTGGTCAAATTCGCCAAGAAACACGCCGTTACGACGAAGCTAACAAGGCAACCATCCTCATGCGTGTCAAGGAAGGCGCTGCTGACTACCGCTACTTCCCAGAACCAGACCTACCACTCTTTGAAATCTCAGACGAGTGGATTGAGGAAATGCGCACAGAATTGCCAGAGTTTCCAAAAGAACGCCGTGCGCGCTACGTATCTGATCTTGGCTTGTCAGACTACGATGCTAGCCAGTTGACTGCAAACAAAGTCACTTCTGACTTCTTTGAAAAAGCTGTTGCCCTCGGTGGCGATGCCAAACAAGTCTCTAACTGGCTCCAAGGTGAAGTCGCTCAGTTCTTGAACGCCGAAGGTAAAACACTGGAACAAATCGAATTAACACCAGAAAACTTGGTAGAAATGATTGCCATCATCGAAGACGGCACGATCTCTTCTAAGATTGCCAAGAAAGTCTTTGTCCACCTGGCTAAAAATGGCGGTGGCGCGCGTGAATACGTGGAAAAAGCAGGCTTGGTGCAAATCTCTGATCCAGATGTCTTGATCCCAATCATCCACCAAGTCTTTGCGAATAACGAAGCTGCAGTTGCCGACTTCAAGTCAGGTAAACGAAACGCAGACAAGGCCTTCACAGGATTCCTTATGAAAGCAACCAAAGGCCAAGCCAATCCACAAGTTGCCCTTAAACTCCTTGCACAGGAATTGGCGAAGTTGAAAGAAAGTGAGTAATTTACTCTTTATACACTTTTTTCTACTTTTAAGACGAGAATGAGACAAGGAGAATAAATGAACAAATTTTTACGATTGCTATTTGTCTTAGTCATCATTGCTATCTTAGGCGCTTCTATACTACAAATTTTCTTTCCATCGTACATGGGAAGCCACTCCGGGTACGGAATATCTGCTGGTTGGCAACGAGAAATTGGAATATGGAATTTAGCTGTATTGATTATTATTCTCGCTGTCAATATTAAATACGATTGGTTCTATCTACGAATCGTGCTTCTTGCTCTCATTATTGGCGGAATTGGAATAGGAACAAATCACTTACTCAATTATATGGAGTATCACTCTCCTGTAAATGCTAGCGGTGCTTTTGAAAATTACTTGCTAGCAATAGGGTGGATTGTGGGATGGCTCATCGAGCGCCATTCCATAAAGAAGCTAAACGCTAGTAAATAACGCCTATATATCTTAGATTATTTTAAAGGTTATTAATAGTTTAATAATCATTCGAATTCAGAATTCTACCTTTTCAATCATATAGTTAGGAGACACATGAAAAAGTTTTATGCTTTTTTAATGACCTGTTTATTACTTGTTTTTCTATCCGTGCCTCAAATCGTTGATGCGGGTGTCGGACATTCCAGAAGTGGAGGGAGCAGCCGCAGTAGCTCCAGAAGTAGCAGCCGCTCAAGTGGAGGTGGAAGTCGTTCTGGTGGCTCATCCTACCACTACTACCGCTCTGGATATGGATCATCCTCTGACAGTTCTGCTAGCTCTCCCTACCTAGGATTTATGTTCATATTAGTCGGAGGAATCATACTAGTTGTTATCGTCAAATCCTTGCAGAATAAATCTGGAGATTCGAGTTCAACCTATACTAGTAATGATTATCAAACGCTCCACCATCGAGTTGAGCACAACACACTGGCCATTAGTCGTGTGACATACGGGGACCCAAACTTTGACGCGGAAGCCTTCACATCTTGGGTTAAGGAAGTCTACCTTAAATTGCAGGTTGCCTGGACTGAAAAAAATTGGAACTCTGTCCGCGCTTTGGAAAGCACCAGTCTCTATTCTCAACATAGTACCCAACTTGAGGACCATATTCGAGCTAAAACAACTAATGTTTTAGAAAAAGTTTGTATCGAAAATGTTCGCATCAAGGAGTTCATTGAAAATCCTGACGGAAACGATACCTTAGTGGTGATTCTGTCATCTACCTTGCGGGACTATGTCATTGACGATGAGACTCGTCGTGTCCTTGAAGGAGATCCTAAAAAAGATCTCTTCACCGTGTATCAATTGAACTTTATCCGTCAACATGGTAGCCAAACGCAAGCAGTCAATCCAGACGAAGTTGTGAGCGACCACTGTCCAAACTGTGGCGCCCCTTTGAAAATCTCTGCAGTTAGCGAGTGCGACTACTGTGGTGCCAATCTCTCTCGCAGTCCAAACCAATGGGTACTGGATACCTATGATGTTGTGGATGAAGACGAGCTTTATAATTAGGAGGAATTATGGGATTTATACGTGCAGCCTTATCAGCAGGCTTAAATAGTTTTAATGATAGTAAATTCAAGGAAGCCATTGTCCTTCCAGATAATGTCTCTGGCGACGCCTTGGCCGTCAAGGGGCAATTACTCACTAAAGACCCAGATGGACGTTCTCGTCACAGCAATCAAAATACAGGCCTCTTGTCAGATGGCAGTGTGGTTATCGTTCCTCAAGGTTATACCGCTGTTTTGGTAAACAACGGTACCTTCCTTGGTGAGGTCCTCGAAGCTGGTAGCCACGAATGGCAAGCTGGTGATAAAGCCTGGCTCCTTGAAAAAGGTGGTTTAAAGGGCACTTGGGAAAACTTTAAAAACCGTTTCTCTTTCGGTGGACAAGTCATCACTCAACAAGAAATTATCTTTATCCGCATGCAACCCATCGCGGGCAATAAGTTCGGCACACAAAATGCGGTCGAATACTTCAGCGAACGTTACCAACAACTGCTCAACATCCGTTTCTATGGCTTGTTTGATGTAAAAATAGCTGATCCAGTCCTCTTCTACGTGAGTTCTGTTAGCCGTCAAATTACTGACGGACAGCCATTCACTCTCCAGGATGTAGCTCAAGGAACGCTCCGTCAAAATATTGCACCGAAAATTGCGATTGCCATTGCCAAATACACCAACGAAAACAAGGTTGATATCTATAGCCTCAATGCTAATCAAGATACCTTTAACGAACTCGCTAAACAAGAGGTCAACAAGGTTTGGGCAGGCCTCTACGGGATTGAAGCAACTAACATCTTGCTTGAAGACCTCAGCTACGACCAAGAAAGTCTTGATATCGTTCGCAAGCTTGATAGTGAGCTCGTGGCAATGAAGTACAACACGATTGAAATTGAAGAACGCCGTGCTCGCAACGAAGCGCTTATTGCTGCAGCTGCCAATGAAGGGAATGGCAATGGGATGAACATGTTTATGGGCATGAATCTTGGCCAAACTCTCGGTGGTCAACTAAGCCAACAAGTCCAAAATCAAGCACCGGCTCAAAACACTGGGCAAACTGCCAGCAAGAATTTTTACATCGAAGTCGATGGAAAATACGTCCTCGTTACTAAAGACGAGGATGGAAATATCGTACCAGTCAACTAATTAAGCTCCTTCTGACATTTGAGTAATGTTGTCTTTTATGGTACAATAAAGAGTAAATTATTTATTAAAGAGGTAAAAACATGATTGAAGCAAGCAAATTGAAAGCTGGTATGACATTTGAAACTGCAGACGGAAAATTGATCCGCGTTTTGGAAGCTAGCCACCACAAACCAGGTAAAGGAAACACGATCATGCGTATGAAATTGCGTGATGTCCGTACTGGTTCTACATTTGACACAAGCTACCGTCCAGAGGAAAAATTTGAACAAGCCATCATCGAGACTGTCCCAGCTCAATACTTGTACAAAATGGATGACACAGCCTACTTCATGAACACAGAAACTTACGACCAATACGAAATCCCTGTAGTCAACGTTGAAAACGAATTGCTTTACATCCTTGAAAACTCTGATGTGAAGATCCAATTTTACGGAACTGAAGTGATTGGTGTCACTGTTCCTACTACTGTCGAATTGACAGTTGCAGAAACTCAGCCATCTATCAAAGGTGCTACTGTTACAGGTTCTGGTAAACCAGCAACGATGGAAACTGGACTTGTCGTAAACGTTCCAGACTTCATCGAAGCAGGACAAAAACTCGTTATCAACACTGCAGAAGGAACTTACGTTTCTCGTGCCTAATCTCTAGAAAGAGGTCATTCTATGGGAATTGAAGAACAACTTGGCGAAATCGTTATCGCCCCACGTGTACTTGAAAAAATTATTGCTATTGCTACTGCAAAGGTAGAGGGGGTTCACTCTTTTTCAAACAAATCAGTATCTGATACCCTTTCAAAACTTTCACTCGGCCGTGGTGTTTATCTAAAAAACGTGGACGAAGAACTCACAGCAGATATCTATCTCTACCTTGAGTACGGAGTAAAAGTTCCTAAGGTAGCTGTTGCTATCCAGAAAGCTGTTAAAGATGCCGTCCGCAATATGGCTGATGTTGAACTCGCTGCTATCAATATTCACGTTGCCGGTATCGTTCCAGATAAAACACCAAAACCAGAATTGAAAGATCTATTTGACGAGGACTTCCTCAATGACTAGTCCACTATTAGAATCTAGACGCCAACTCCGTAAATGCGCTTTTCAAGCTCTCATGAGCCTTGAATTCGGTACGGACGTCGAAACTGCTTGTCGTTTCGCCTATACTCATGATCGTGAAGATACGGATGTGCAACTTCCAGCCTTTTTGACAGAGCTAGTTTCTGGTGTTCAGGCTAAAAAGGAAGAACTAGACAAGCAAATCACACAGCATTTAAAAGCAGGTTGGACCATCGAGCGATTAACGCTCGTGGAGAGAAACCTCCTTCGCTTGGGAGTCTTTGAAATCACTTCATTTGACACTCCGCAGCTGGTTGCTGTTAATGAAGCTATCGAGCTTGCAAAGGACTTCTCAGATCAAAAATCTGCCCGTTTTATCAATGGACTGCTCAGCCAGTTTGTAACAGAAGAACAGTAAAAAAACAGTAAAAAGAAAAAGTGTTTGACAGATATCAAACACTTTTTTCTTTGCCTACCACTATCTAAAAAAATGATAATAGACATAATTGTAAACAAAAATCCAGATGGGTTTTGCATAAATGAGAAAGTTGAAAAAACTATGGCACAGGATGGTGATTTTTAGGTTCTTTGTCCAACGGTAGACAAGGGCATAGAAGAAACCACCTAAACTATAAATAATCAAACTGATAGGATCGCGGTGAGTTAGGATCAAATGACTAAGTCCAAAGATAAGAGCAGATAAGATAACGTCCAGATGGTACTTGGACTGGGGGAAAAAGGTATTCATAAAATACCCTCTATGAATCAGTTCCTCTAATATAGGTGCGACGACTACTGTTAAACTAAAACTGAGAACAGTTGATAGAAAAGTTGGTTGCCCATTGGAGTATAGAATCGAAAGAAGGTCTTGAAAGATATACTTGTTATCAATTAAGTGATGAAACTGTAACTGAAAAGCATCCACCAATTGACGATCAAAATAAGTAGCCACTAGACCAACTACAAGGTAAAAGAATCTTAACTTCTTTGAACCCTTTTTTTCAAAAATATAGAGCATCTCTTTCTTTTTGAGCCAGTAGATAAATAATAGCAAAAGAGCTATTACTTCAACTGTTAAAAAGATAAAATAGCCATCTATCCCCCATCCCAAAAACTTAGTTAGATGCATAATCCCTAACTCTGGTAGATAAATCGATAGAAATACCAGTAAGATAAAGACTCCCAAATGCCCTAGTTTTTTCATACTTACCCCTTTAAATTATTAGACTATTAAGGTATAATTCCGTTACCATAACCAGTCATTCTATTACGTATTGTACTCGAATCAGTTGCAATGCTATAAGCATAAGGCCAACTCCAATTTATATCATCAACCAAATCATGCCACCACCTGAAACTTGCTCTAAGTCCTCAGATGAAAGAACTGTAAATGTATCTGTACCAATCATGTCAAGTAACTCCTTAAAATAAATTTTTGTAAGCTTACATCTACAGTACACATCTTTTTGTCTATTTTATAGCCTATCTCCTCAACTGTCAATTTTTCACCCTAAATGGTAGCTTTACTCATTGAGAAATAAGAAATTGATAAAAGAGATTTCTCTATCTTCCCATTAAATTAGAAAAAGTGTTTGACAATTATCAAACACTTTTTCTTTACTTCCTACTATCTAAAAATCAAATAATAGATATAAAATAAGAGCGACGGAGCATAGGGAATCGCATTATAGAAACTATGACAAACAATAGTAAATCGAAGACTACCCGTAACTCGATAAGTAACTGCAAATAGAAGACCGAGAATACTATAAATGATGAGACTGATGGGGTCACGATGGGATAGAACCAAGTGACTGAGCCCAAAGATAAAAGAAGACAAGATCACATCCAAATAAAATTCCGACTTCGGAAAGAAGGTATTCATAAAATAACCCCTATAGATTGTCTCCTCAACAACAGGTACAATCGAAATGTTAAAGATTAAAAATATAAGACTTGATAGAGTCGTTTCTCTTCCGTTTAAGTAAAGTTCTGAAAGAAGGTCTTGGAAAATAAAACTATGGTCAATCAATCGAATATTCTGCATTCTAAATCCATTTAAAAAAGAATAGATAAGAAAGCAAGCCACTAAGAAAGCGAGATAAGACCAGCGCCAACTCTTTTTCTCGAAGATAAAGAGCATTTTCTTCTTTTTCAACCACAAAACGAATGAAAAGAAAATAAGCAACACTTCTCCAACTAGAAAGATTATATAGCTGTCCATTCCTAGACCAAAGATCCTAGCTAGAGTTATAGCCCCTAATGGCGTTAAATAAATGTACAGGAACATTAAAATCATACAGATTCCTAAATGTATTGTCTTTTTCATTCTTTCTCTCCTAATGGTAAACTCTCTATTAGGGGAATATAGAGGATATACTATTGATTTGTTTTTCTTATTTATCTAGAGTATTCATGTTTATCCATGCTCTATTATCAAAATAGCTAGAACAATTTGTTCTAGCTTTTAAATTTTCTTAGTATTTTCTAAAGCGTTGGTAACGTTCTTCGATAAGTTGGTCGAGTGGTAGTTCTTTCAACCTATCTAGTTCTGCACGCAATTCATTTTTAACGCAACCTAGCAGTTCTTTACTTGACAGCCCTGCCTCTGAGATTACCTTGTCTACAATTCCCATTTCTAGGAGTTCATGTGAAGTGATTTTCATCAATTCCGCTGCTTCCATAGCACGACTTCCATCCTTCCAAAGGATAGAGGCAAATCCTTCCGGGCTAAGTACGGCGTAGATTGAGTTTTCTAACATCCAGACACGATTAGCTACGGCTAGAGCTAGGGCCCCACCAGATCCACCTTCACCGATAATAATCGCGATGATTGGAACCTTGAGGTCACTCATTTCCATCAGGTTTCGGGCGATTGCTTCACCTTGTCCACGTTCCTCGGCTCCAACACCTGGGTAAGCACCCGCCGTATTGATAAAGGTCACAACTGGACGGCCAAACTTTTCTGCCTGTTTCATCAGGCGAAGAGCCTTACGATAGCCTTCTGGATGAGGTTGTCCAAAATTTCGTTTGAGGTTGTCATGAAGACTCTTTCCCTTTTGGATACCAAGGACAGTTACTGCTTGGTCACCTAACCAACCAATTCCACCGATAACCGCACCATCATCACGAAAAGAGCGGTCTCCATGCAATTCGATAAACTCATCAAAGATTCCATTGGCAAAATCAAGTGCAGTCAAGCGACTCTGCTCGCGTGCCTCTCTGACTATTTTTGCAATATTCATCCGCGACTTCCTCCATGCAATCTCACTAATTTAGCAATTGTTTCAGGCAATTCTCTCCGTTTGACAATTGCATCAACAAATCCATGTTCAAGCAGAAATTCTGCCTTTTGGAAGTCATCCGGCAAGGTCTCACGAACTGTATTTTCGATAACACGACGTCCAGCAAAACCAACCAAACTCTGTGGCTCCGCTAGGATAATATCCCCTTCCATAGCAAAAGAAGCGGTCACCCCACCTGTTGTCGGATCGGTTAAAATAGTTAGGTAAAAAAGTCCTGCCTTGGAATGGCGTTGAACTGCCGCAGAAATTTTAGCCATCTGCATCAAGCTCATGATTCCTTCTTGCATACGAGCTCCACCAGAAGCTGTGAAGAGAACGACTGGCAAGTTTTCTACCGTTGCATACTCAAACAAGCGCGTGATTTTTTCACCCACAACGGTTCCCATAGAAGCCATGATAAAGTTTGAATCCATGATCCCAAGGGCAACTTTTTGTCCCTTGATGCTAGCTGTACCAGTTAGTACGGCTTCATCCAAACCTGTCTTTTCACGCATAGTAGCCAATTTTTTCTGGTAGCCAGGAAAGTTTAATGGATCTTGAGTTTCAATACCTGTAAACATCTCCACAAAGCTGTCAGAATCAATCGTCAAATCCAAGCGTTCCTGAGCTGAAATACGGAAAGTATAGCTACAATGGGGACAAATTCGTTCGCTCCCAAGATCCTTTTGATAAATGGTGTGTTTACAACCAGGACACTGGGAAAAGAGTTCATCCGGAACCTCAGGCTTGGCTTGTGGTTTCTGCCTTACGGAACGGTTAGGATTAATCCGAATATACTTATCCTTTTTACTAAATAGAGCCATAACTCCCCCTTTTAGTTCTCATACTATTTGAAAGTCTATTCTTTTTCTTGGTATTTTGGCAAGAAAGTTTCCATCAAGAAGGAAGTATCGTAGTCACCAGCGATAACTCGGCGGTCTGAAATCAGATCCAACTGGAAGTCTGCATTGGTTTGCACTCCTTCAATATCAAGTTCATAAAGTGCCCGTTGCATCTTCATAAGAGCATCAAAACGATTCTCCCCATGAACAATGATTTTGGCAATCATACTATCATAGTAAGGGGGAATGGTATAACCTGGATAAACTGCTGAGTCCACGCGCAAGCCAACTCCACCACTTGGTAGATAGAGATTGGTAATTTTACCTGGGCTTGGGGCAAAGTTAAATGCTGGATTTTCCGCATTGATCCGGCACTCGATAGCATGACCTCGTAGGACGATATCTTCTTGTTTGAAAGGTAAAGGTTGCCCGGCAGCAATGCGAATCTGTTCCTTCACGATATCAACACCTGAAACAAACTCTGTGACTGGGTGTTCAACTTGCACACGAGTATTCATTTCCATGAAGTAGAAATTGCCACTCGCTTCATCGAGAAGAAATTCAATCGTCCCTGCATTTTCATAGCCTACAGACTCTGCTGCACGAACGGCTGCAGCACCAATTTCATGACGAAGGGTTTTGCCAATCGCAATGGATGGGCTTTCTTCTAAGACCTTTTGGTTATTCCGTTGGAGTGAACAGTCCCGTTCACCAAGATGGACAACATGACCCTCTTGGTCCGCAAGAATCTGAACTTCGATATGACGAGCTGGATAAATCACACGCTCAAGATACATAGCGCCATTTCCAAAATTGGCCTTGGCTTCACTGGATGCTGTTTCAAAGGCTGCGACCAAGTCTTCTGCCTTTTCAACCTTACGAATCCCTTTTCCACCACCACCTGCCGATGCCTTAAGCATGACTGGATAGCCAATTTTTTCTGCAACTGCAAGCGCCTCTTCAGCCGTATGAACTTCACCATCAGATCCTGGGATAACTGGAACCCCAGCCTTTATCATTTGCTCACGCGCATTGATCTTATCTCCCATGGTATCCATTACAGCCCCAGAAGGGCCGATGAACTTAATTCCCACTTCATCACACATCGTGGCAAACTTGGAGTTTTCGCTAAGAAATCCAAAACCTGGATGGATGGCTTCTGCTTCTGTCAATACTGCAGCAGATAAAATCGCATTGATATTGAGATAAGACTCAGTCGCCTTACCAGGTCCGATACAGATAGCTTCATCCGCTAGAAGTGTGTGAAGAGCTTCCTTATCAGCAGTTGAATAGACTGCTACGGTCGCAATGCCTAATTCACGCGCAGCTCGAATAATGCGAACCGCAATCTCACCACGGTTGGCAATCAAAATTTTACGAAACATGGAGAACCTCCTTAGTTTCCAATTGCAAAGGTAAGAGTACCACTCGCTGCAAGCTTACCATCTACTTCAGCCTTTGCTTCAACCACAGCAATCGTACCACGACGTTTGACAAAAGTAGCTGTCATGACTAATTGGTCACCTGGTACAACTTGCTTCTTGAACTTAACCTTGTCCATGCCAGCATAGAAGACCAGTTTCCCTTTATTTTCAGGTTTGGACAATTCCAAGACACCAGCAGTCTGAGCCAAGGCTTCCATGATAAGAACACCTGGCATAACTGGGTATTGAGGAAAATGACCATTGAAGAAAGGTTCGTTGATGGTCACATTTTTAATGGCAACAATGGTATCCTCGCTCACTTCCAAGACACGATCCACTAGGAGCATGGGGTAGCGATGGGGTAGAGCTTCTTTGATTCCTTGAATATCGATCATTTGATACGTACCAATCCTTTACCGAACTCAACCATTTCTTCATTTGAAACGAGAATTTCTGTCACCACACCATCTTTAGGTGCAGGGATTTCATTCATGACTTTCATGGCTTCGATGATCACCAAAGTCTGACCTTTTTTAACACTGTCTCCAACTGTGACAAAGGCAGGTTTATCTGGTCCAGCGGCCAAGTAAGCCACCCCTACAAGTGGGCTCTCAACGACATCACCCTCTGGAGCAACCGTCGTTTCAGCTGGTGCTGGAGCTTCTTCCACTGCACTCTCTACTGGAGTTGAAGGGGCAGAAACTACTGGACTTGCAGCTACTGCAGCTGGTACTGGAGCAACTTGAGCTGGTGCTTCAGAAGCCATTCTTGCTTCATTCTTACTAAACTGCAATTCGTCCGTTCCGTTTTTATAAGAAAATTCTCTCAAACTTGATTGGTCAAATTGAGCCATCAAGTCCTTGATTTCATTTAAATTCATAATTATTTATTCTCCCAACGTTTGAAAGCAAGAACCGCATTGTGTCCACCAAAACCAAAAGTGTTTGAAATAGCATAAGGGATTTCTTGCTCCAAGCCTTGTCCATAAACGACATTCGCTTCGATATAGTCTGATAACTCACTTGTTCCAGCTGTCATTGGTACATAGTTATGACGCATGGCTTCGATGGTAGCAATGGCTTCCACTGCTCCTGCAGCACCAAGTAAGTGTCCTGTAAAGGACTTGGTTGAAGATACAGGTACTTCTTTACCAAGAACAGCTACGATAGCACCACTTTCTCCTTTTTCGTTAGCAGGAGTTGAAGTTCCGTGGGCATTGACATAAGCCACTTGCTCTGGAGAAATTTCTGCTTCTTCCAAAGCCAACTTCATAGCCTTAATCGCACCTTGACCCTCTGGATGAGGTGAAGTCATATGGTAAGCATCACAGGTATTACCATAGCCAACTACTTCAGCCAAGATAGTTGCACCACGTTTTTCAGCATGTTCAAGGCTTTCAAGAACCAACATCCCTGAACCTTCTCCCATCACAAAACCATTACGGTCTTTGTCAAATGGAATAGAAGCACGAGTTGGATCTTCCGTAGTTGATAGGGCAGTCAATGCTTGGAAACCAGCGATAGCAAAAGGAGTGATAGATGATTCTGATCCACCAACTA
Organism: Streptococcus sp. CF10-1; assembly: GCF_024295825.1. GTDB lineage: Bacteria > Bacillota > Bacilli > Lactobacillales > Streptococcaceae > Streptococcus. The sequence continues at coordinate 74,920 of NZ_JANCPQ010000004.1, forward strand.
ACATGACATCTTGGAAACCAAACTTGATAGAGCGGAAGGCATCCCCAATGGCATCGTTTGATGAGGCACAGGCTGTATTGATTGATTTACAGATACCGTTTGCTCCGAAGCGCATAGCAACATTTCCTGAAGCCATATTTGGCAAGGCTTTTGGAAGTGTCATTGGTTTAACGCGTTTTGGACCTTTTTCATGAAGACGGATAACCTGATCTTCGATTTCTTTAATTCCCCCAATACCAGAAGCCACGATGACACCAAAGCGATCTTTATCAATTGCTTCTACATCAAGATTTGCATTTGTCACCGCTTCTTGAGCCGCATACAAGGCATACAAAGAATAGTTGTCAAAACGGTTGGTATCTTTTTTGACAAAGTATTTATCAAATGGGAAATCTTGAACTTCTGCCGCATTGTGCACAGCAAATTCGCTGTGGTCAAACTTAGTGATTTCTCCAATTCCAATCTTCCCAGTTTGCAAACTGTTCCAAAATTCTTCTGGAGTATTTCCGATAGGAGAGGTCAATCCGTAACCTGTTACTACAACTCGATTTAGTTTCATCTGTCTTACCTATATCTTTCCTTATTTTTTACATGCTAAGTCCGCCATCAACAGCGAGAACTTGTCCAGTCAAATAATCCTGTCCAGCCAGGAACACTGTAGCATCTGCGATATGTTCTGCTTGACCAAAATGTTTCATTGGGATTTGGGCCAATGTCGCTTCCTTGACCTTATCAGACAAAACAGCCGTCATATCTGACTCGATCATCCCTGGTGCAAGAGCATTTACTCGTACGTTGCGATTGGCAACTTCACGTGCAACTGACTTGGTAAAACCAATCAAACCTGCTTTAGAAGCTGCATAGTTGGCTTGTCCGATATTTCCCATCAAACCGACCACACTAGACATGTTGATAATCGCACCTTCACGTGCCTTGATCATCTGTTTCAATACTGCTTGCGTCATGTTGAAGGCACCTGTCAAGTTGATCTTAATCACTTTTTCAAAGTCTTCTTCGGTCATCTTGAGCATAAGCGTATCTTGAGTGATCCCAGCATTGTTGACCAAGACATCGACAGAACCGAGTTCTGCAATCGCTTGATCTACCATACGCTTGGCATCTGCAAAGTCTGAAACATCACCTGATATCGGTACTACTTTGACGGCGTAGTTTGAAAACTCAGCCAGCAATTCTTCTGGGATTGCTCCGCGACTATTCAAAACTACATTAGCGCCTAGTTGGGCAAATTTGTGAGCAATGGCAAGTCCGATACCACGACTTGAACCTGTTACAAAGACATTTTTATTTGTAAGTTGCATTCTATCTCTCCTGTTTCCTGTTGTATTTTGTGGGAGAAGGGATCATTAGTTTCCTAACAAAGCATCCAAGCTTGCTTGGTCTTCAACGTTAGCTAGCTGAGCTGTTTTATCGATTTTTTTGACAAAGCCTGATAAGACCTTACCAGGACCAATTTCAATAAAGTTGGTTACCCCAGCATCCTGCATCACAGCAATACTTTCATAAAAACGAACAGGTTCTTTGACCTGACGCGTCAAAAGCTCTTGGATTCGATCTTTTTCCATAACAGCAGCTTCCGTATTGCCGACTAGTGGGCAAGTGAAATCAGCGAAACTTACTCCCTCAAGAGCTTCAGCTAGTTGCTGACTGGCTGGCTCAAGAAGGGCAGTATGGAAAGGACCAGATACATTTAAAGGAATCAATCGTTTAGCTCCTGCTTCCTGCAAGAGTTCAACTGCGCGGTCAACCGCAGCCACCTCACCACCGATGACGATTTGGCTTGGGGTGTTGTAGTTAGCTGGAGTCACTACTCCAACTTTAGAGGCTGTTTCACAAGCTTCCTCAATCACTTCAACTGGAGTATTAAGAACGGCAACCATCTTCCCAGAGCCTGCAGGTGCAGCCTCTTCCATATAAGCACCACGCTTAGCAACCAAGGCAACTGCATCCTCAAAGTCCAAGGCACCACTTGCTACAAGAGCAGAATATTCCCCGAGGGACAGTCCTGCCACCATATCCGGCTGATAACCCTTTTCTTTCAATAGTCGGTAAATAGCAACCGAAGTCGCTAAAATAGCTGGCTGCGTATAGCGAGTCTGGTTTAACTTGGTTTCTTCCTTATCGATCAAGTCACGAAGGTCATATCCCAAAACCTGACTGGCTTGGTCAATTGTTTCCTTGACGATAGGGTAGCGATCATAGAGATCACGCCCCATCCCTAGATACTGAGCACCTTGACCCGCAAATAGAAAGGCTGTTTTAGTCATTTCTTACAACTCCTGCCCAACGAGAGGCTTCTTCTTGAATTTTCTTGGCTGCGCCATAGTATAGATCTTTTAGGATTTCTTCGACAGTTTCCTCTTTAGAAACCAAACCAGCGATCTGACCTGCCATGACAGATCCACCTTCCACATCTCCATGAACAACGGCTTTAGCTAGAGCACCAGCCCCCATTTGTTCAAAGATTTCTAAATCTGGATTTTCTTGTTTAAAGGCATCTTTTTCAGCCTGCTCAAAGTCACGTGTCAATTGGTTTTTAATGGCACGAACAGCATGTCCAAAGTGTTGAGCGGAAATAGTCGTATCAATATCACGCGCTTTTAAGATTTTTTCCTTGTATTTTGGATGGGCGTTAGATTCCTTAGCTACTACGAAACGCGTACCAACTTGAACGGCCTCAGCACCAAGCATAAAGCCTGCAGCGACACCTTCACCGTCCGCAATTCCTCCAGCTGCGATAACTGGAATTGAAACAGCTGCAGCAACTTGGCGAACCAAGGTCATCGTCGTTAATTTACCAATATGCCCACCGGCTTCCATTCCTTCTGCAATAACTGCATCTGCACCAATTTTTTCCATGCGTTTTGCCAAAGCAACACTTGGAACAACAGGAATAACAGTAATTCCTGCATCATGGAAACGAGTCATGTATTTACTTGGATTTCCTGCACCAGTTGTCACCACCTTGACCCCTTCTTCAATCACGAGATCAACGATGTCTTCTACAAAAGGTGACAAGAGCATGATGTTGACACCAAAAGGTTTGTCCGTAAGTGATTTGATTTTATCGATATTAGCCTTTACGACCTCTTTCGGTGCATTCCCACCACCGATGATCCCTAGACCACCAGCTTTTGATACTGCACCAGCCAAGTCACCATCAGCAACCCAGGCCATTCCTCCTTGAAAGATAGGATAATCAATGTTCAATAATTCTGTAATACGTGTTTTCATAGTGCCTCCATCATTCCTTGCTTACGTAATAGTTCGATGAGTTTATCATTTGAGTTTCAAACTATTACCTAAACAAGAGGGAGTGGGTTTCCCCTACTCCTTCTAGTAATATGTTAATTATTTTGTTTGCTCTTCAACGTAGGCAACCAAGTCACCAACTGTTTTCAAGTTATCTTCTGCTTCGATTTGGATATCGAAAGCATCTTCGATTTCAGAGATTACTTGGAACAAGTCCAATGAATCTGCATCCAAATCATCAAAAGTAGATTCAAGTGTTACTTCTGATGCGTCTTTCCCAAGTTCTTCAACGATAATTTCTTGTACTTTTTCAAATACTGCCATGATAGGACTCCTTTAAAATATAAAAAATTTATAACTATGTGTTTACCACATGATTACCTAGATTGTAAGAATGAGTGTGCCCCATGTCAAACCTCCACCGAAGCCTGATAGGAGAATCGTCTGGCTACCATCTAAACGAATCATGCCATTCTCCACACACTCTGATAGCAAAATCGGGATACTTGCTGCACTGGTATTTCCATACTCCATCATATTGGCAGGAAGCTTGTCTCGGTCTACGCCGATCTTCTTAGCCATCTTATCCAAAATGCGGATATTTGCCTGATGAAGCAAGAGATAATCCAATTCCGATGCTGCGATTGGACCATTTTCAATGGTTTCTTTGATCGACCTAGCAACATCACGATTTGCAAAATCAAAAACTGCTCGTCCATCCATCTTCAAAAAAGCAGGAACTGCTTCTTGATCTGAGAAAGGAGAAGCCAAAGCCGTTTGACCATAGGTCAAACACTCGCTCCGAGAGCCATCCGTATAGAGACTTTCCACAAGGAAGTGACGTGTTTCGCTCGCTTCCAAGAGAACCCCACCAGCACCATCCCCAAAGAGAACAGCTGTTGAACGATCTGACCAGTCAACTGCCTTGGATAAGGTCTCAGCCCCGATAACAATCCCTTTTTTGAACTGTCCAGAACTTAAAAATTTTTCTGCAGTTGAAAGAGCGAATACAAAGCCACTGCAAGCTGCTGTCAGATCAAAGGCGAAAGCTCTGTGCGCTCCGATATTTGCCTGAACTCGAGCTGCTGTGGAAGGCATCATCGAGTCTGGGGTAATCGTCGCTACAATGATAAAATCAATCTGATCCGCTGTTAAGCTCCCTTTAGCCAACAAGCTCTTAGCTACTTCTGTCGCCAAGTCACTTGTAGACTCTGTTTTTGAAATATGTCTCTGTTTAATTCCTGTCCGACTTGAAATCCACTCATCGCTTGTGTCCATGATTTGGGCTAAGTCATGATTAGTGACCACTTGCTCTGGAACATAATGAGCAACCTGGCTTATTTTTGCAAAAGCCATTATTTCAAATCCTCCAAAAATTGATAAAGGTTCGTTAAGCCTCTGCCCATGACTTCTTTTTCCTCAGGGCTCATGCCATCGATGATTTTTTCGACCATAGCCTTGTGGAATCGTTTATGAAGACGGTGAACCAAACGACCTTGCTTTGTCAAATGCAGATAGACCACGCGACGGTCTTGGTCAGAACGAATACGCTCAATATAACCTTTTCTTTCCAGGTTATTCAAACTCGTCGTCACTGTCCCAAGAGTTACCATCAGTTCTTTTGAAACCTTACTTGGCGTTGCCTCCGGGAACTTCCCAATCACATCAATCGTGTGCATTTCTTTGATGGAGATGTCTTTGAATCGACTACCTCGTAAGCTAACCTCCTCGATCACAAGGACGTTATTAAAAATAGATGTTAGATAATCATTTACTTGTTGGTAGTCCAAACTTTTTCCCTCCTCCTCAAAAAAACTTTTACAATCAAAACATTTGATAAAAGAAGTATAACAAACTTCAAAAAATTGTGCAAGTATTTTTTTACATTCCTGTAAATTTTGGTCTTCTTCTTTCAGAATGCGCTCGAACCCCTTCTTTAAAATCTTCAGTTAGAGATAACGATTCTTGTAGTTTCAATTCTAATTCAGCATAATTCTGCCAATCCTTAAATTGACTTTCCCAAACTAGCTTTTTAATCGCTGCGTATGAGTTTGCTGAACCTCTTCTTAATTTTTTCAAAACTTGTTCTCTTGTTTTTTCTAATTTGTCAACTTCACAAACACGGTATACCACGCCCCATTCCAGTGCTTTTTCAGCAGTCAAGGCTTCTCCTGTCATGGCAAGTTGTGCAGCTCGTGTTACCCCGATACTACGACTCAAGAGATGAATCCCACCAGCGTCTGGTGCCAAGCCAACTCCAACAAAGGCTTGAATGAATTTTGCCTTGTCAGTCGCCAAACAAAAATCAACTGCTACTGCCATATTTGCTGCAGCACCAGCAACCGCTCCATCTACCTCCATCAAAACAGGTTTAGGAATTTGCTTGATTTTAAAAGAAATTGTATTGACTAACTCTGCAATCTTATTCAAAGAAGGGATATCATCTTCGTCCACTGCGCGTTTCATCTCAACCAAGTCTCCCCCAACTGAAAAGACCTTCCCATTAGCATTAATCAAGATGAACTGCACAGCTTGATCCTGCTCCGCTAGAGTCAAAGCTTCTAAAATTTCCTCACACATTGGGATATGGAAACCATTTGCCACTTCGGGACGATTCAAAGTAATGATAGCCAGATCATCTACGATCTGATATAAGATATGATTCATAGCTTCTCCTTTTCTTTTATAAGGCAATGAAATTGTTTTATCATCAAAGTATACCTTTTTTTGGATAAAGAGGCAAGGAAAAACTAAAGGAAAGTGTCTCAGCTGATTATTTACCCATCATTTATGAGTCTGAGTAAAATTTGACCCTCTTACTTTTAAACTGTTATCGCTTTTCAGAATAAGTTAGTGTTTTCTTCTATTATAATAGGAAGTTATTTTCTTCATTGAAAAATGCCCCTCTTTCTGCTATAATCGTATAAAATACTTACTTGAGGAGTCCTTATGAAGGTTGTAAAATTTGGCGGAAGCTCGCTTGCCTCTGCTGGTCAGTTAGAAAAAGTCTTAAATATCGTTAAAAGTGATAAAGAACGCCGTTTTGTAGTTGTTTCTGCACCCGGAAAACGCAATGCTGAAGATACCAAGGTGACTGATGCCTTGATCAAATACTATCGCGACTATGTGGCTGGAAATGACATCAGTGCTAGCCAAAGCTGGATCATTGACCGTTATGCCGCTATGGTTAGTGAACTAGGGTTAAAACCTGCTGTTTTAGAAAAAATCTCTAAAAGTATTCGGGCCTTGGCAACTCTTCCTATAGAGGACAATGAATTTCTCTATGATACCTTCCTAGCGGCTGGAGAAAATAACAATGCCAAATTGATTGCAGCCTACTTTAACCAAAACGGTATCGATGCACGCTATGTTCACCCAAGAGAAGCTGGGATCGTTGTCACAAGTGAACCTGGAAACGCACGTATCATTCCATCTAGTTATGATAAGATTGAAGGCTTGGCTGATAGCAACGAAGTCCTTGTCATCCCTGGTTTCTTTGGTGTGACTAAGGAAAATCAAATCTGTACTTTTTCACGTGGAGGTTCAGATATCACAGGTTCTATCATTGCAGCAGGTGTTAAGGCTGATCTCTATGAGAACTTTACAGACGTAGATGGTATCTTTGCTGCCCATCCTGGTATTATCCACCAACCACACTCCATTCCTGAATTAACCTACCGTGAAATGCGTGAGTTGGCTTACGCTGGATTTTCAGTCCTTCATGACGAAGCCCTTCTTCCTGCCTACCGAGGAAAAATTCCTCTTGTCATCAAGAATACCAACAACCCTGACCACCCAGGTACGCGCATTGTTTTAGAACACAGTAGTGATAAATTCCCAGTAGTAGGGATTGCGGGTGACTCAGGATTCGTCAGCATCAACATGTCAAAATACCTCATGAACCGCGAAGTCGGATTTGGTCGCAAGGTTCTGCAAATCCTTGAGGACCTCAACATCGGTTGGGAACACATGCCTACAGGTATCGACGATCTTTCAATCATCCTCCGCTCCCGTGAATTAACTCCTATCAAAGAAGAAGAAATTCTACGTCAACTCGTTCAAAAAGCTGAAGTGGACCATGCTGAAATCGAACATGACCTTTCCATCATTATGATTGTTGGAGAAAAGATGAAGAGCCATATCGGGGTAACTGCTACTGCAACACGTGCTTTGTCTGAGAATAAAATCAACATCCAGATGATGTCCCAAGGTTCAAGTGAAGTTTCCATCATGTTTGTTGTCAATAAAGAGCAAGAAAAAGCAGCTATCAAGGCTCTCTATCATGCCTTTTTCGGTGAAAGTAAGGAAGACTAATCATGGCCCAATCACTCAATCAAGTCATTGACCTCCAAACTACTGGGACATCTTACCTCTCTATCTCTGGAAAAGTTGGAAAATTTCTAGTTGGGGATCAAGCCTTAGAGTTTTATCCTGATGTCAATGTCGAACAATATATCCAAATCCCCTGGTCCAGCATTCAGCAAATCGGAGCCAACATAAGTGGTCGCAAGATCAGCCGCCACTTTGAAGTCTTCACTGATCAAGGAAAATTCCTTTTTGCTTCAAAAGACTCTGGAGCTATCCTCAAAATCGCTCGTGAAAAATTAGGAAACGAAAAGGTTGTGAAACTTCCGACTCTACTCCAGACCATTGGACAAAAACTTAAAAATCTATTTGCAAAAAAGTAGAAACTTTAGTATAATCATAGCAACGGATAAGTAAGTTATCTCCTTCTTTCAGAAAGTCTGCGGGTGCTGCGAGCAGATAGGAGGGATAGGTGAAATTCTACCGTTGTTCACAATTACATATATAATCAAGTGCACACCTGTGAAGTTGGATGGAACCGTGGCCCTGCCACTCCAACGCTTTGTCAGGTGTGCTTTTTTCATAAAGGAGTTCTTATGTTAGATATTAAACGTATTCGCACAGATTTTGATGCTGTCGCTGAAAAATTAGCTACACGTGGTGTAGATGCTGCTATCTTAAATGAGATGAAAGAAATCGATGCTAAACGTCGTGACGTCTTGGTCAAGGTTGAAACTCTAAAAGCAGAACGTAACACAGTTTCTGCTGAGATTGCCCAAGCCAAGCGCAACAAGGAAAATGCCGATGACAAGATTGCTGCAATGCAAACCCTATCTGCTGAAGTCAAAGCCTTGGATGCTGAATTGGCAGAAATCGATGCTAAATTAACAGAATTTACCACTACTCTTCCAAACATCCCAGCTGACAGTGTTCCTGTTGGGGCTGATGAAGATGACAATGTGGAAGTCCGCCGTTGGGGTAGCCCACGCGAGTTTGACTTCGAACCAAAAGCTCACTGGGATCTTGGTGAAGACTTGGGTATCCTTGACTGGGAACGCGGTGGTAAGGTAACGGGCGCTCGTTTCCTCTTCTATAAAGGACTTGGGGCTCGTTTGGAACGGGCTATCTACAACTTCATGTTGGATGAGCATGGTAAAGAGGGCTATACCGAAGTCATCACACCATACATGGTTAACCATGACTCAATGTTTGGTACTGGTCAATATCCAAAATTCAAGGAAGACACTTTTGAATTGAAAGACACTAATTATGTCCTCATTCCTACAGCTGAAGTGCCTCTTACAAACTACTACCGTGATGAAATCCTTGACGGTAAAGACCTACCAATCTACTTCACTGCTATGAGTCCTTCATTCCGTTCTGAGGCTGGTTCTGCCGGCCGTGATACACGTGGCTTGATTCGTCTACACCAATTCCACAAGGTTGAAATGGTCAAATTTGCCAAACCAGAAGAATCTTATGAAGAATTAGAAAAAATGACAGCCAACGCTGAAAACATCCTTCAAAAACTCAACCTTCCGTACCGTGTCGTTGCACTCTCTACTGGAGACATGGGCTTCTCAGCTGCTAAGACTTACGACTTGGAAGTTTGGATTCCAGCCCAAAATACCTACCGTGAAATCTCAAGCTGTTCAAATACAGAAGATTTCCAAGCCCGTCGTGCCCAAATCCGTTACCGTGATGAAGTCGATGGCAAGGTGAAACTCCTTCACACTTTGAATGGTTCTGGACTTGCAGTTGGACGTACAGTGGCTGCCATTCTTGAAAACTATCAAAACGCAGATGGTTCTGTAACCATTCCAGAAGCTCTTCGTCCATATATGGGTGGGGCTGAAGTTATCAAACCATAAAAATAAGGCCTAGCTATTTCTAGCTAGACCTTTTTTCGTAACCAAATCAGATAAGCACCCAAGACAAAGAATAAAATAGTTAGGCAAATAACGGTTTCAGCCAATACCAGATAATCCAGAAATGGAAGTTTCAAAATTCCCTGAGCCATCTTGAGCGAAGTAGCTGTGATAATGGTTGGAAAAGTGAGGGCTGAGAAGGCTGGTTGAAAGCCTCGCTTTAAAATATGGGGCAGGCGAGTTAAAACAAAGAAAAAGAAGGATTGAGATGCCAAAATCATGATAATCAAGAGCCAAGTCGGTAGGCTTGCTCCTCCAACTCGAACTAGAGAAGCCAAGAGTAGGGAAAAGGGAGCACAGTATATTCCTTCCTGTCCAAGCAAGGCCACTGGGAGTGGATCTTTCTTTAAGTCACTATAAATAAGGGGATAGAGATAGAAGGTCAAGACAAAACCAAAACTCAAGGTCGCATAGGCAATTTCAATGATACCGACAAGAGGATAGGTCAAGGCTGCTACTGCTATCCCCACATAGAGTACCGTCCAGCTAGGAGTCGCATTGACCCTCCGACCTGGACAGGCAAATTTGATGGTAAAAGTAGCAATCAAAGCCAAATCCAAGAGAAATGAAAACCACCAGATCCCTTGTGCTACTATAGGAAGAGCAGGGAATACGCGAAAGACATAGGTCGATAAAATCATCCCAGCCATAGGAAAAGTGGCCATCCCAGATAAAAGAGGGGGCCTGGTCAATTCTTTCTTGGTTTCTTCCCAATTAAAAAGATGAACAACAAGAAAGAAAATCCACAACACTAGACCAGTCAGACTCAATAAATGCGACAGAACTAGCCAAGTATCTGCAATCAGATTTCCTGCACCTGCTAGACCTAATAAACAGCCAGAAAATACCAAGGGGAGCTTTTTCATCCGAGCCTCCAATAATCATGTTATTATTAGTATAGCATAAAAGCGCTTAAATGAGGACTTAAAAAACGAAGTTGGATATTCAAACTTCGTTTTTATTCTACTATTTTTTAACTCGTTGCTAAGATATGGCGCAACTGAACAGCGCTTGGAGAAACAATCGGAAGAAATGCTCCTTCATTCCAACGACGAATAAAACCAGATGTTGATTTGCTAAAGTAGCCTCTACCTCCACCAGCTTGTAACTCTAATAGAAGACTTTGAGCAACCACATCCACAATGTCTATTCTTAACTGAAAGAGTTCACGCGGATTGGGAACGAAATAAGACCGGTCAGACAATCCCTGATAAAGAGTTTGCCGAATAGCATCTAACTGCTCTACCTGATATTGCCATTCATCTGTTAATACACTTCGTTTCCCCAATTCTTTTTCTACTTCTGATAGAGAGCGTTCAGCTAAACCAAAAGCCAAACCAAATTGGTAACCTAAAAATGCGGGACGATTTTGAGTTAAAAATTCTTTAGCATTCTTGGATAGAATCCACTCTTCTTTTAAAGGAACCCGATTAAAGGTCAAAGCAGCCGTGTTTCCTCCCTGAAGAGAAACAAATTCTAAGTCTTCCGAGCGACTAAAATTCTCTGCGTCCGATGGCACAGTCACCACATAACTTGTACTTGGATCATCAGAAAAACCTGCTACAAAAATGGTCAAGAAACGATTTCTACGGGCATTGGTTACCCATGGCAGTCGCCCTTTTAGATAAAATTGCCCATTTTCTTCGACGATATAAACATTCAGCTCTTCTAAATCAGATAAATACTTGACCGCATTAGATAGGGCGGTAGCGCCTGCATATTCACCAGACAAGAGTTTTTCCAGATAGTTTTCTTTCAAATAGGAATTCTCTGAATGGAGAATATTGTCAATTAGGGTGCGTTGTCCCCAAGAAATAAAGGATGCCGTCAAGGAATGTTGAGCGAGCTCTGCAAGAATATCAATGACATCTTGATCACTTCCGCCTGAACCGCCGAGAGATTCTGGAACACCTATACGAAAAGCCCCTTCTGCTGCAATCCTTTCAATCAGTTGCTCTCCAGCCTCACAAGACTGTTTATCAATTTCATCAGCATGCTGGTCTAACCAGCTCAAAAACTCTTCAGAAAAAAATCCCATACTCTTCCTTCCTTTTATGCATAAGGTTGTAATTCTGGGTTAATAGGCGTATTGGCTAGGTTGTTGGCATAGTTGCAGAGGCTGGCAAGACTAACACCGAGAACCACGTCCAAGGCATTTTGTTGCGTGTAGCCAGCTTCCAAAAATTCAGCCAAGGCTTCATCTCCTACACGCCCTTTGGTATTGATGACCGCCAAGGTAAACTTAGCTAGAGTATCTAGTTTTGGATCTGTCTCGATTGGAGTACGATTACGAAGGGCTTGAAGCAGATCATCATTCATCTGGATTTGTTTGATTGAAAAGGCTGTGTGACCTGCGACGCAGAAAGCACAACCATTGGTTACGGCAGCTGTGATTTGCACTACTTCGCGTTCCACTGGTGTCAGGCTATTGCGACGGTTGATGGCTCCGACAGTTCGGTAGGCTTCAAGCGCGGTAGGAGCGTTGGCCAAGAGACCGATTAGGTTGGGAATATAGCCATTGTTATCTTTTTGTACTGTTTCAAGAACTTCTTTCACTTCTGCTGGTGCTGATTCCACTGTGTGGATGGTAAATGTTGTCATAAGAAACCTCTTTTCATTTTATTGTCATTTAGTCTATCATAGAATTTCCCCCTTGGATAATATATATTTTCAATCGCCTTGATAGGAAATGTCTATGAAATGAAAAAAATCACACGAAAAGTGTGATTGGGTTAGTGTTTAAAATACTTTCTGGTTTCGGAAATAACGACTGGCGACAAGACTAAGAGGGCAATCAAGTTAGGCAATGCCATCAAGGCATTGACGATATCTGCGATAATCCAAACCATATCCAACTCGATAAATCCTCCCAACAAGACCATGACTACAAAGACTACACGATAGAGCCAGATAAAACGAACACCAAAGAGAAACTCAAAACAGCGCTCTCCGTAATAGTTCCATCCGAGGATCGTCGTAAAGGCAAAGAGCACAAGGAAGATGGTCAAAAGAGCAGGTCCAAAGTGTGAAAAAACTGTTGAAAAGGCTGACTGGGTCAAGGCAACTCCATTCAAATCACCACTCCAAACACCAGTTACCAAGATTGTTAAACCAGTCAACGTACAGATAATGAGGGTATCAATAAAGGTTCCTGTCATGGAAATCAAGCCTTGCTCGACAGGTTCATTTGTCTTAGCCGCAGCCGCTGCAATGGGAGCAGAACCAAGACCAGATTCGTTAGAGAAGACTCCTCGCGCCACACCATTTTGGATAGCCATCCGAATGCTGGCACCTGCAAAACCACCTATCGCAGCAGCTGGGCTAAAGGCTGAAGTAAAGATGAGAGCAAGTGTAGCTGGGATTTTCTCGATATTAAAGAGAATAACTGTAAGAGTTCCTAAAATATAGACAATAGCCATAAAAGGAACCACTGCTGTCGAAACTTTTGATATGGACTTGAGGCCACCAAAGACGGCAACACCCACCAAAATGGATAAAATAAGAGCTGTGATAGCTGGATCAACTTGGGCTGTATTTTGAATGGATTCTGTAATCGAATTGACTTGGGTAAAGGTACCAATCCCTAGAAGAGCCACCAATACACCAGCTAGGGCAAAGAAGATAGCAAGTGGACGCCACTTTTCTCCCATCCCCAAAAGAATGTAATGCATGGGTCCTCCAGCTACAGCTCCATTTGCATCCTTTGTGCGATATTTAATGGCTAGCAAGCCTTCGGCATACTTGGTCGCCATCCCAAAGAAGGCTGCCATCCACATCCAAAAGAGGGCCCCTGGTCCTCCAACCTTAATGGCTGTTGCGACCCCGATGATATTTCCCGTACCAACGGTGGCTGCTAGAGCCGTACAGAGAGCAGCAAAGCTCGACACATCGCCGTGCCCCTTATCCTTGGTAAAGATCAGCTGAAAGGCCTTAGGGAGACGAGCCACCTGCAAAAGGCCTAGTCGGATGGTCAAATAGATACCCGTTCCGACCAATAAGATCAAGAGGGGAGGCCCCCAAACGAAAGCATCAAGCGCTTTTAGCAATTCTAACATATCCTTCTCCTATCTTTCAACCCCAAAAGAAAGAGCACATGCAAGATACATGTACTCTGGAATGCTTAGATAAATGCCAAAAAGCGGTCTATCCTAGCTCTGTCCTTTTACCTGAGAGTTTGAGCAGTTACCTGCCTTGCCCCTTCGGTGCCTTTACGGTCTCTCCAGAGTTCCGTCCATTTACAGTCATGGAAAACAAACCTTTCTCCACTTCTATTAAACTTCATTCGGTGTTGGTATTTTATTTTTTATTATTCTACAAGAAAAGTTAGCCTTTGTCAATATATTCTATGAAACTTTTTGACTTTTCATTTCTTTTTTCAGAAAGAGCGAATCCTTCTTCTCTCTATCCTTTAAAGGTCACAATGGTGGCGCCACTGCCTCCAGCATTTTGTGGAGCATAGCCGAAACTCTTGACATGTTTGTTTTTTTGCAGGTATTTGGTGACGCCCTCACGGATGACTCCCGTACCGATACCGTGGATAATGTCTACCTGCGCCATGTTATTAAGCAGGGCTTGGTCGATAAAGGCGTCCAGCTCATTCATGGCCTCTTCGTACCGTTTGCCTCGGAGATCCAGTCTGGCTTGCGGACCACGACCAGAAGCACGTTTGACGACATTGACTTGTTTTTTCTTGACTGGGGCTTCTTGTTGGGCCTGAACAAGGTCAAATTCTTTCTCCTCCAAGGTCATCTTGATCAAGCCAACTTGGGCTTCCCAACGGCCGTCCTTAAGCTGATTGGTCAAGGTTCCACGTTGACCATAACTGAGGACCACAATGTCATCTCCCACCTTTGGAGCTCGTTTTTTCTTGGCCTTTTGAAGGACCTTATTTTTAGACAAGTCGACTTTTTCAGGAGCCAGTTTTTTCAGTTTAGCCTTGGCTTCAATGATTTCATGGGGTTTGAGTTGAGACTTACTGTGAAGGTTCTTGAGAATCTGGTCACTTTCACTTAGAGCAAGTTCCACAATCTCGGCAGCCTGTTCACGCGCCTTGTTGAGCTCAGTTTCCTTTTCACGATTGAGTTCGTTATAGAGTTTTTTGAGTGCTCGGTTCATCTTGAGGTTTTCTTGCTCCACCTCACGGATATTGTCCAAGCGTTTACGGCTTTCAAGCGTTTGCTCTTCTAATTGTTCAATGATGCGATTGACATCATTATCTTGATTGACCTGCTGGCTGGCATCTCCTACGATGACATCTGACAGTCCTAGGCGTTTGGCAATTTCAAAGGCATTGCTTCGGCCAGGAACTCCCTGCATAAAGCGATAGGTCGGACGCAAGCTGGCTGTATCAAACTCCATGCTGGCATTTTGCACAAAAGCTGTCTCGATACCATAAGCCTTGAGTTCTGGATAGTGGGTCGTCGCCATGGTCTTGACCTGACGTAGACGAAGATCCTCCAGAATAGCCATAGCAAGGGCGGCTCCCTCTTGAGGATCTGTACCAGCCCCCAACTCATCCAAGAGTAAGAGTGAATGTTGGTTGACCTTGCCAAGAATATCTACGATATTGGTCATGTGGCTGGAGAAAGTAGACAAGCTTTGTTCGATAGACTGCTCATCCCCGATATCTGCGAAGATTTCTTCGAAAATACCAACACGGCTTCCTTTATCAGCTAAAATGGGCAAGCCTGACTGGGCCATGAGTTGAGTCAAGCCCAGGGTTTTGAGCATGATGGTCTTCCCACCAGTATTGGGACCTGTAATGACAATAGCCGTTAATTCCTTACCAAAGTGTATATCGTTCGCGACAGCATTTTTGACCAAAGGATGGCGAACATGAAGAAGCTGAATCTCTTGGTTCTCTGAAAGTTGAGGAACGACTGCTTGTCTTTCTTGGATGAAACGTACCTTGGCACGAATCAGATCCAGATGGCCGATGATCCAAGCGTCATTAGCAATCTCTGCAGCATGAGGGCGGACCCGTTCTGAGAGCTCCTGCAGGATACAAATCATCTCATAGCGTTCGTCTGCTCGCAGACTAGCGATTTCTTCGCTCAGCTTGACCACCTCACGTGGCTCGATATAGACCGTGTTTCCACTAGCAGAGATGTCGTGGACAACACCTGCAATCTTGTTACGATAGGTGTTCTTGACTGGTAAGACTTGACGGCCATTTCGGCTAGCGATTATGCCTTCCGTCAACATCTGCGCTTTTTGCTTGAGTAAGCCTTGCAAGACATCTCGAACTTGACTTTCGCTATCATGGATTTTCCGACGGATGCGTGCTAGCTCTTCACTGGCGAAATTTTCGATAAATCCTGCATCATTTAGAGCTTGAAGACTCCCTTGCAAGTGTGGAAAATCATGTAGTTTTTCAAACCATCTCGCCAACTGCTCCAAGCGTACATTTTCAAGATTGGCATAAAAACTTTGCAACTCTCTGCTAGCAAGCAAGACTCGTTTGAGAAGCAAGAACTCCTCAATGTTGAGGTCCGCTCCCATCTCCAGACGCTTGCAAACAGCTGATATCTCACGCGTCGCTAGGATGGTAAAGTGAGGTTGCTCCACAAATAGAGCTTGCATTTCCTCCATCTCTGTAAAGGCTTGCTTGATCTTATCCACCTTGGCAGTTGGGGCCAAGCCTTTTAGCTCCTCTAGCCCTTGTTCTGTCAAAAGATGCGGTTCAAACAAGGCTTTGATTTTATTAAATTCTAAGGTTTCTAGTATTTTTGTATTCATATTCTTTCCTTGTATGCTTGTTTACAAGATTGTAGTGCCTAGAGGTTTTTGTACTTTACCTGACCCTAGTCGTCCAATCTGTAAACAAAGGGCTAGGAAAAATCCCGCCCTTTTTATCCGATTAAATTTGTCACCCAGAGTTGTTTGATAAGGTTTGTCGTAAAAGGGACACTTTGGATGATGTGTTTGGCTACTGTACTTTTTTCGAGTGAATTTTGAATGACTGCCAGAGGCACCGTTGCAAGGATGGTCAGAGCCATTTGCAAGACAAATAAGGTTACCAATAGAGACAAAATGCCTGATCCGATACGCAACCATTTGACATCGAGCTTTTTAGTTGGAATCAAGTGCAGGAACAAACCGATAAAACGTCCGATACTATAACAAATTCCGAAAACTAAAAGGTAGGCTAGGCCTGCATAAAAGACCTTGTCTAGGTGAAACAGCTGGTCTGAAGGGAAGAAAAAGGTGCCCTGTCCTTCCTGAGGATTGGCATAAGGGACAAGCAAGTGGAAATGGTCGCCCAGTGATTTATAAAACTGTCCCGCAACAAAGGCTGAAATCACTGCAACGAGGAAATAATAAACTTGCAGGACCAAACCTCTACGGTAGCCGATGTAAAAGCCCCAAGCAAGAACCAATAAGAGTAGGATTGAAATCATAGGGAATCCTCAATCTTGCTCTGTTCTTGTTTGACAGCAATTAACTTGTGGCGGAGTTCTAACAACTCTTGCTCCTTGTCATCAAATTCAATTTCACGATTGAGTTGTGTAGACAGACAGTTGACCGCCAAAAGAAGCGCAATGGTTTCATCATCCGCCCCAGGCATTTGTTCTTTAATTGCTTGGTATTTTTCAGTCGCAACCTTGGCAATTTCCTCCATAAAGAGGTTGTCATGCTCGGTTGTCAAGGTTAATGTCTTTTTCCCGAATGTAAACTTATATCGATTTAGATTTGCCATAAAATTCACCTCACGATATTATACCAAATTTCGCTAACTTTGTCAGTTTTTACCAATTCTCCTGCTTTTGTGGTACAATAGAGACTATGGCAAGTATCACACTCACACCAAGTGAACAGGAAATTCAGAGCTTTTTAAGTCAGTATCAGAAGGCTCTCAGTCCTAGTAAAAATCCTTATATTCGCTATTTTTTTAGAATGCCTCAGGCAACAGTTTCCATCTATACTTCTGGAAAAGTCCTCCTGCAAGGCGAAGCTGCTGAGCAATACGCCAGTTTCTTTGGCTACCAAGTTCAACAAGAAAACAGTGGACAAGATTTTCCTATGATTGGGACTGATGAGGTGGGAAATGGTTCCTACTTTGGTGGGCTTGCTGTCGTAGCTTCCTTTGTGACACCGGACCAGCACGACTTCTTGCGAGAACTCGGTGTGGGGGATTCAAAAACCCTGACAGACCAAAAGATTCGTCAGATTGCTCCTATTCTCAAGGAAAAAATCCAGCACCAAGCGCTCCTCCTTTCACCGAGCAAGTACAACGAAGTTATCGGAGAGCGTTACAATGCTGTTTCTGTAAAAGTTGCCCTTCACAATCAGGCTATCTTTCTCCTGCTCCAAAAAGGAGTCCAGCCAGAAAAAATCGTGATTGATGCTTTTACAAGTCCTAAAAACTATGGCAAGTACTTGGCGCAAGAAGCCAACCGTTTTCCAAACATAATTAGCTTAGAAGAAAAAGCCGAGGGCAAATACCTGGCTGTTGCGGTTAGCTCCATCATTGCGCGGGATCTCTTCCTCGAAAACTTGGAGAATCTTGGACGAGAACTAGGCTATCAACTGCCAAGTGGCGCTGGAACTGCATCTGATAAGGTTGCTAGTAAAATCCTGCAAGCCTATGGTATGAAGGGGCTTCATTTCTGCGCCAAACTGCATTTTAAAAACACTGAAAAAGCCAAAGCACTTCTAGAAAGGTAAATTATGAATTCGTTTAAAACATTTCTAAAAGAATGGGGAGTTTTCTTCCTGATTATCGCACTGGTCGGTCTTAGCCGTATCTTTCTTTGGAGCAATGTCCGTGTGGAAGGACACTCTATGGACCCTACCCTAGCTGACGGAGAAGTTCTCTTCGTTGTTAAACACCTCCCAATTGACCGCTTCGATATCGTGGTTGCGCACGAGGAAGACGGAAATAAAGACATTGTCAAAAGGGTCATCGGCATGCCTGGTGATACCATCCGCTACGAAAATGACAAACTCTTTATCAACGGTGAAGAAACGAATGAACCTTACCTAGCTGAATATCTCAACTTGTTCAAAACAGAAAAGTTGCAAAACACCTATACTGGCAAAGGATTTGAAGGCAATAAGGGAGTTTACTTTAGAGAACTTGCTCAAAAGGCACAGGCTTTTACAGTTGATGTCAATTCCAATACCAGCTTCAGCTTTACTGTCCCTCAAGGTGAGTACCTTCTCCTTGGTGACGATCGTCTAGTCTCTAGCGACAGCCGCCATGTCGGTACCTTCAAGGCCAGCGATATCAAAGGCGAAGCAAAATTCCGTTTCTGGCCACTTAACCGTATCGGAACTTTTTAAGATAAGGAAGAGGCCGAGAATGCTAAGTCTCAGCCTCTTTTTCTATTGCGAGAAGCAGACCTTTTAGTCTCCTAGCTTGTTGAAAGAAGCTAAGGGTACAACTCTCACGAACTCATGTAAAGGAAACCTATGGAAGTTTATTTTTCAGGCACCATTGAACGAATTATTTTTGAAAATCCCAGTAATTTTTATCGCATTCTCCTCCTAGATATCGAAGATACGGACGCGGAGGACTTTGACGATTTTGAAATCATCGTTACAGGAACCATGGCGGACGTGATTGAAGGGGAAGACTACACTTTTTGGGGGCAAATCGTTCAGCACTCCAAGTATGGGGAACAGCTTCAGATCAGCCGTTATGAACGCGCAAAACCAACTAGCAAGGGCCTTGTCAAGTACTTTTCTAGCAGTCATTTCAAGGGAATTGGTCTCAAAACGGCCCAAAAAATCGTTGATAGCTATGGTGAAAATACCATTGACGAAATTCTGGAACACCCTGAAAAGCTAGAAAGTATCTCAGGACTCTCTGCCAAAAACCGTGAGGCTTTTGTTTCCACTCTTCGTCTTAACTACGGAACGGAGATGGTCTTAGCTAAACTAGCTAACTACGGCATTCCCAATAAACTAGCTTTTCAGATTCAAGACTTTTACAAGGAAGAAACGCTGGATATTGTCGAAAACTACCCCTACCAACTGGTCGAAGATATCAAGGGTTTGGGCTTTACCATTGCTGACCAATTAGCTGCAGAACTAGGCATCGAAAGTCAAGCTCCCGAGCGCTTCCGTGCTGGCCTTGTCCATAGTCTCTTTCAGGGATGTATGGATACAGGCGATACCTATATGGAAGCCCGAGATTTGCTGGAACAAACGCTGACTCTCCTCGAGTCTTCCCGTCCCGTGGAACTCGATCCCAGCCAAGTAGCTCAGGAATTATCTCATCTGATTGAAGAAGACAAGGTTCAGCAGATTGATACCAAAATCTTTGATAACAGCCTCTTTTTCGCTGAAGAAGGCATTCGCAATCACTTGGTTCGTATCCTCGAAAAAGGAAAGCAGAAAAGCCAGGATCTGGAAACCATTCAAAAGCATATCTCTACTGTCGAGCAAGAACTGGGGATTCAGTACGATACCATCCAAAAACAGGCTATCTGCGACGCTATCCAGAACAAGGTCTTTATCCTAACAGGTGGACCTGGTACTGGTAAGACGACTGTTATCAATGGAATTATCGCTGTTTATGCCCTTTTAGAAGGGCTTGATCTCAGGAAAAAAAGCAACCTGCCTATCCTTCTTGCTGCACCAACTGGTCGAGCGGCTCGGCGCATGAATGAATTAACAGGTTTGCCTAGCGCTACTATACACCGTCATTTGGGGATGACGGGAGACGATGATACCAATCATCTGGAAGATTATCTGGATGCCGACTTCATCATCGTGGATGAGTTTTCTATGGTGGACACTTGGTTAGCCAACCAACTCTTCTCCAATATCTCTTCTAACAGCAAAATTCTCATCGTGGGGGATAGTGACCAGTTGCCTTCTGTCAGTCCTGGACAAGTCCTTGCAGACCTGCTCCAGATACCCCTGATACCTCAGACGCGCTTGGAACGGATTTACCGTCAGAGTGAAGAATCAACTATCGTCACCTTGGCTAGTCAGATTCGACAAGGCATCTTGCCAGCCGACTTTACCCAGAAAAAAGCTGACCGCTCCTACTTTGAAATCGCTAATGGCTATATACCAGCTACCATTGAGAAAATTCTTGGTGCTGCCCTCAGAAGTGGCATTCCGGCTCGCGATATTCAGGTGCTAGCACCTATGTATCGAGGAACTGCTGGTATTGATGCCATCAACCAACTCATGCAAGACCTGCTCAATCCTCAGCAAAAGGGGCAAGTTAGCTTTGAAGCAACTCAGTGTCACTATCGAACGGGGGACAAGGTTATTCACCTAGTCAACGACGCTGAAGTCAATGTCTTTAATGGAGACCTAGGCTACATCACAGACCTGATTCCTGGAAAATACACCGAGTCCAAACAAGACGAGATTGTCATTGATTTTGATGGAAATGAAGTCATCTACCCACGTAACGAATGGTACAAGATTCGACTAGCCTATGCCATGAGCATCCATAAGTCTCAGGGAAGTGAGTTTCCTGTTGTCATCCTGCCCATCACCAATGCTAGCAAGCGCATGCTAGAGCGAAATCTCATCTACACAGCTATCACACGGGCCAAGAGCAAGCTCATCCTTCTTGGTGAATTACAGGCCTTTGACTATGCAGTTAAGCATATCGGAACTGCTCGCAAGACCTATCTGATTGAACGCTTCAGTGATTTAATTGAAAATAATATTGAAGAAAGTAAACAAACCTTCTCTGAAACTGCCACAGCAAGTGACTCTGAACAATCCTACATCCTCACCGAAGAAAACTGGTCTAGCATCCCAGCCATGATCGGGATTACAGATGCAGACTTAAAAGAGATTTTTGGAAAATAGACAAGCAGAAAGCCCACCTAGTCAGGTGGGCTTTTTCTCTTTTAAGATTATTTAACTGTTGCAGTGCTTGTAATCAATTCAACAGCTTTTTTGATAGTGATATCGTGTTTCAACATGTCAGCTGAAAGCAAGTTTTGTACTTGTGCAACTTCCATGTTGTAGTCTGCTGCCAATTGCTCGATTTCTTTTTGGATTTCTTCTTCTGAAGCATCAAATCCTTCAGCTTTGGCAACTGCTTCGATGACAAGGTTAGTCTTCGTACGTGACTCAGCTTCTGCTTCGTATTGTTTGTGAAGGTCTTCTTGAGTAGTTCCAGTGATTTGGAAGTACATGTCAGGGTTGATACCTTGGCGTTGCAAGTTTCCAAGGAATTCATTTACTGAGCGGTGAACTTCTTCGTGGATCATTTCTTCTGGAAGTTCTACGATTTCAGCGTTTTCTACAGCTTTATCAATTGCTGCGCCTTCAACGGCGTCTTTGTATGCTTCTTCTTTCGCAGCAGTCAATTCTTTGCGGTATTTTTCTTTCAATTCGTCAAGAGTTTCCACTTCTTCGTCGATATCTTTTGCAAGTTCATCGTCAAGAGCTGGAACTTCTTTTGCTTTTACTTCGTGGATAGTTGTCACGAATTTAGCTTCTTTACCTGCAAGGTCTTCTGCTTGGTAGTCTTCTGGGAATGTTACAACAACGTCAACAGTTTCACCAGCTGAGTGACCTACCAATTGGTCTTCGAAACCAGGGATGAATTGACCTGATCCAAGTCCAAGTGAGAAGTTTTCACCTTTCCCACCGTCAAATTCAACACCGTCGATAGAACCAACGAAGTCAATCACAACAGTGTCGCCATTTTCAGCAGCGCCTTCTTTGATAACCAATTCAGCCAAGTTGTTGCGTTCGCGTTCGATACGTTCTTCAACGTCAGCGTCAGTTACTTCTTTTTCTACATCAACTGATACTTCAAGGTTTTTGTAGTCACCCAATTTTACTTCAGGTTTTGTCACGACTTCAGCAGTGATAACCCAGTCTTGACCTTTTTCCATTGAAGTTACATCAATTTTTGGTTGCGCAACGACTTCAAGACCAGCTTCTTTTACTGCAGCTTCATAAGCATTTGGCAAAAGAGCGTTCATTGCATCTTGATAAAGAGCTTCTTCACCAAATTTTTGGTCGAAGATAGGGCGTGGAAGGTGACCTTTACGGAAACCAGGAACGTTAAGAGTTTTCTTTACTGAGTTAAATACACGGTCCAATTCTGGTTTGATTTGGTCTTGAGAGATAGTGAAAGTCAAGACACCACGGTTTGTTTCTTTGTTTTCAAATGATACAGACATTCTGTCATTTCTCCTTAAAATTTTTAATACAGTCCATTATACCATATAATAGCGACTTTTTTCAAGTAATGAATGCGCTTTTCAATAGTGCTATAGGTACTTGCTCGCTTCCTTAATACTAAGTTCAGCCATTCTTTTCTGATTTTTTTCAATAAAACGTGCTACCCATTCGGGATTGGTTTTAGAGTAGTCTCTTAGAGCCCAGCCGATGGCTTTGTTGATAAAAAATTCTGTCTGGTCCAGATTGTTGACCAGGATCTTTTCCATCAGTTGGACATTTGTTTTTTCTTTTCTTAACAACTGGTGGTCAATAGCGACTCGCCTCAACCAGATATTGTCTGAGAGGCTCCATTTTAAAAGCACATCTTCAAGTTTCGGATGGTCGGCTACCAAACTTCCTACTACTCGGTCTAGGATATCTACCGTGTCCCACCAAGACTTTGTCACGACCAGACGCTCAAGCTTAGGCAAATCATCTTTCGTTAGATAAGACTGCATAGCTTTCAAATAGTTTGCAGCTACATATTGGTATTCTCTAGCATCCTTTCCCCAGCAAGTGTCTACAAAATCCCAATCGATGAGCTTTGTTTTTTTCGCACTTGGAAAGTATTTTTTATAAAGGGCATTTCTTTCAGGACCTGCAATACCTAGAAAGGGAAATTGATGGCGCATATAGGCTTCCATTGGGTCTGCTTTATCAGGGTCTTTTGCTGCTTCTAGCTCCTCAAGTATATCTGCAATACTCATCTAAAAGTCCTCCTGCCCGACCAAGTGGTGCTGAAAGGCATAGACTGCAGCCTGGGTACGATCGCTGACTTCAAGTTTGGCAAGGATGTTGGACACGTGGGTCTTGACCGTCTTGAGAGAGATAAAGAGTTCATCTGCGATGCGCTGATTTTCGTAGCCCTTGGCGATGAGTTGAAGCACGTCTCGCTCACGCGCAGTCAGATCCTCATGAAGTTCCATATGATTGCGGTGGTATTCGACCTTCTTGCTGACCTCTTGCTCAATGGCCAACTCGCCAGCATCCACCTTACGAACGGCATGAAGCAGTTCGTCTGCACTAGAAGTCTTGAGCATATAACCTTTGGCTCCTGCATTCAAAACTGGCATGATTTTTTCATTGTCCAAGTAAGAAGTTACAATCAAAATCTTGGCTTCAGGCCATTCTTTGAGGATGGCTAAGGTTGCATCAATCCCATTCATCTCAGGCATGACAATATCCATGACAATGACATCTGGGCGCAGTTCCAAGGCCAACTCAATACCTTGAGCCCCATTGGCCGCCTCGCCCACAACTTCTACATCGTCTTGAAGGTCAAAATAGCTTTTCAAGCCTAATCGGACCATTTCATGGTCATCTACCAGTAAAATTTTCATCTCTACTCCTTTATGATTCCTTGTCTAGCAGGGGAATACGGATATCAACCGCCAGTCCTTGCTTTGGAGCTGTCAAGAGTTGAACCGTTCCAGCCATATCTTCGACCCGCTCCTTAATATTTCTCAGTCCATAACTCAAGTCGTCTAAACTCCCTAACTGGAAGCCAATCCCATTGTCCACCACCTTCAGCTGCAATTCAACATCTGTCTGATAGAGGTAGACATCTAAGCAAGATGCCAGAGCATGGCGGAGGGTATTGCTGATCAATTCCTGCAAAATGCGGAAGATATGTTCTTCGATTTTCTTAGGCAATTTAGACACATTTTGCTTGAGGCTTACCTTGAGATCGCTCTTGTCCTCAAGCTCTTTTAAGAGGATTTGAATCCCCTCAACCAGACTCTTGTCTTCCAACTCAACTGGTCGCAAATGCAAGAGCAAGACCCGTAGATCTTTCTGGGCTGTTTCGAGGATGGCTGCGACACTTTGCAACTGGGTCTGCATCTTTTCTCTATCCAGCTTCAAAGCCTGCTGACTGACACCTGATAAAATCATATGGGCCGCAAACAACTCCTGACTAACCGTATCGTGCAAGTCACGTGCTATCCGCTTCCGTTCTTTCTCGATGATTGTTTCTTCCTTAACTAGGCCTTGATTTTCAGCCTTTTGAACAGCCTCTGTCAAGAGGTTGAGCTTGCCAGACAAGGACTTGAAACTGGCATCCAAGTCTGGATCTGCAAAAGAAACCACCTCTTTTCCTGCTAGCAGTCGCTTGAGATTAATCTGCATTTTTCTGCGTGAAATTTCTTCCATCACGCGCCGAAAGAGGACAAAAAAGAAGGTCATGGAAAGGCTAAAGACCAAGATCAAGAAGATGAGTTTCTCTGTTTTCTCAATATCTTGTAGCAAATAGGACCAATCAAGATTTAAAATATCAAGTAGACTATTGGTCAAAAAGAGGATAAAAAGGAGAGAAGTAAGCCCGATTAATAGATAGGATTGCTTTTTCATCCTCTGACCACCTCCACATCTCCAACCATAGTAGTTAGGAAAATCTTGACGCTCTTGTTACTCTTAAGATAGTCTCTGGTTTCCTGATGATAGTGTTCATTACGAAGGGCTCGCTTGAGTTGATGGAGGAAAGTTAAATCTCCATAGAGGCAGTTGACACTGAGACTAATTTCCACATCTACAGGTACGATAATTCTAGTCGTTCCCACCATTTTTCTAAGGATAATGACATTGTCATGATTGGTTAGGATAACTCTTTCTAAATGAATGGTGTCCTTACCCATGAGGCGAAAGAGATTGATATCGTCAAACTGGCAGGTCTGGTGACTAGAGAAATGATGGAGATTGCCAAACCAAGGATTGCGTTCATTTTTAACCGTCACCACCTCTTCAAAGACCAAGTCGGTCTCCTCTCTTTCTTGATTCATCATCGGATAGAGTAGAAAGAGACTATAGATCACCGCTACAAAGATGGCTAAAATCACAAAGGGATTGAGCATGACGATAAAAAAGAAAAGAATAGTCGCCACAAGGAGGAAAACGTTGTTGCCCTCTTTACCTGTATAATAACGAAGCAAAAGCAAAAAGAGGAATAGAATCAGCAGAAAACGCGAAAAATGCTCTGATACCATCAAAATCAGAGCTCCCGTCAACAGACAGGCTTCAATAAATAAAAAGATTTGAAATTTTTTCATAGATGCATCCTCTCCCTTCTATTTTATCACAATTCAAAAAAGTCACCTCGGTCTGAGGATGGAAAAAGGCGATGGGACAGAAATAGCTCCTACAAGCTAGGTTTCATCAGCCCACTACGGTTGACAAAGAGATACAAAAAAAGGGCGGAATTCTTGTCCCGACCTCTCTACATCTGATCTTTAGCTTCTTTTAGTTTACCATAAAGAATATAGTCTACGTTTTGCAGATCCGCTATGGTGGCACAATTAAGGGCACACATGATCAAGCGTAGATCTTCTTTCCAGCCTTGGACAATACCAATCACCTCTTCGACGGAGTAGGTTTCAACCAATTCCAGAACGGTACGTGACAATCCTACAGCCTTGGCACCAAAGACCAAGCACTTAATCATATCAAGAGGATTTCGAACCCCTCCGCTAACCAAAAGTTCGACCTTGTCTTTCCAGTCTTGGGCATTGAGGAGGGCTTGCATGGTGGACTGGCCCCATTGATTGAGGTAATCACGCTGGCCACTGCGACGATTTTCGATATAGGCAAAGCTAGTACCACCACGACCCGATAGGTCAACCGTTCGAACACCCAGTTCATAGGCTCTCTCGATGGTCTTGGCATCCATGCCAAAACCGACTTCCTTTAAAATGATGGGGACGGGGATGCGATTGCTATAATCTGCTAGATGCGATTGCCAGCTTCGAAACTTTCTTTCTCCCTCGGGCATGAGCAATTCCTGCATGACATTAACATGCACTTGAAGGAGAAGAGGATTCATCTCTTCTACAGTCTGAAGTCCTAACTCAACAGGCTTGTCCAAGCCAATATTGGTTCCAAGGAGGAGCTTTGGATGGCTAGATTTGACAGAAAAAGAGTCGTCTGTTGGATCCTTAAGTGCTGCGCTATAAGAACCCGTTACAAACAAAATCCCACAGGCTTCTGCCACCTGAGCTAGTTTTTGATTGATTTCTTTACCTTTTTCGCTCCCACCTGTCATGGCATTGATATAAAAAGGAAAGTCCCACTTTCGACCTGCAAACTCTGTAGACAAATCAATCTCATCCAGGTCATAAAGAGGCAGGGAAGAATGAATCAACTCCACCTCATCAAAGCTATTATAGGAACTTTTCTGCTCAAGGGCATAGCGGATGTGCTCGTCCTTACGATTTGTCGTCATGTCCTATCCTTTCTTGGTATAAGAGCTCAATCCCCAGATCGGCCCAGCGATTTTTTATGGTTTCAGTTGATTGCACATCAAAACTCAAGGCAATGCCACAGTCACCACCACCAGCACCGCTACTCTTGGCAACAGCCTGCAAATCTTGACCGGCTTCTTTCAACTGTCTCAGCGAAGGTGTGTAAATATCTGGGCTCAAACCTTCTAAAAGCTGACTGGCTGTTTCCAGCTGCTCGATAATTTTTTCTGCATTCCCCTGTTCCAGGGCTTCTACCAAAGCAACCACCGTTGCTTCTGAGGAAGTTAAAAAATTCTGATTGATGTTTTGCTTGATTTGCTTGACCATGTCACTAGACACAGCTACTTCCTTGGTCCATCCAACTAGGAAATCACATTCTAGACCTGGTTTTACTTGTAAGATAGAAAAGCCCCAAGCACGCTCCAAAACTGTTGCCAAGCTTTCTTCTTCCAACCAAGCAGCTATCTTCTTTCGATCAAAAGACTGGTAGAGAACCAAATCCTCTGCAACAATACAGGCAAGGTCTCCCATAGAACCATTGTCGCCTCGCTTGAGCAAGACCGCGCTTGCCAGCTTGAACAAGAGTTCCGGATCAACCGTAATATCATATAGAGCCAGCAGGGCCTTGATCACCAAGACAACGACGCTACCACTCGAACCCAGACCAAACTTTTTGCCTTCCCGTTCCATTTTTCCACGAATTTCCAAGGAAAAAGGTCGCAAGGCTTGCCCACGATTGGCGAGGAAGTCCCCCATCAAAGCAATCGTTTCTTGAATCAAGCTGTAGTCAAGATTTGGCGTCAAGTCCACTGCGAAATCAAACAGATCTGAGTAGATACGGTAGCTGTCAGAAAAAGCAATCTCAGCCTTCATATAGATGGGGATGGCCTTTATCAAGGCCAACTGCCCTGGCTCTAGAATAGCATATTCACCTGCCCAATAGAGTTTTCCGCACGTTTTAACAGCAATCATCTTGACTCAAATCCTTTGTTTTTGACACAATCAAGCGGTAACGTTGACCGAAGATTTCTGATAAATGCTCCAAGTCTTTCTCCTGACAGAGGACCTTGACATTGGGACCAGCATCCATGGTAAAGTAGCAGGCTTCCCCTTGCTCACGAAGCTGGCGAACAAAGTCCATGGCTTCATAGGAAGCATCCGTCAGATATGAAAAGGCTGGCGATGCTGTTTTGGTCGTAGCGTGCATAGCAAGGGCATTTTTCTCCGTTAATTCCCCAACCTTGGCAAAGTCATTTTCCTTGAGATAAAGCAGCATATCCTGATAGTCCTTCTCAGACTGGCGTACCCAGTCATCAAAGGTCGTCGAGGTTTCCACACAGAGTTTCATCCCATCACGGCTAGAAATTGGTTTTTTCTTGTCCTCTAGCACCAACATGATCATAGCTAGTCTCAAGTCTGTCTCTACAGGGTAAATCTCCCCACTATCCTTGTCCCAGGCACCGAGTGGCCCATAAAAACTACGAGAGGAAGAACCAGAAGCAAACTTAGCCTCCTGTGCCAACTGACTCCGATTCAAACCAAGCTGGAAATAAGCATTGCATGCCTTGACCAAGGCGGACAAACCACTAGAACTGGATGACAAGCCAGCCGCAGTCGGCATGTTGTTTTGGGTATCGATACGGACAAATCCCTCACCTTCTGGACGGTAACGGTTGATGATTTTGCTCATCTTGGCATGCTCAGCCTCACTCTGAAGCTGACCATTGATATAAAAGGCATCAGCAGTCGCATCCGTCGGTAGAGGCGACAAGGTCGTCTCTGTGTACATGTTTTCCAAAGTCAGAGAGATACTGCTAGTAGCAGGAACCATCTCTTTTTCTTTTTTCTTTCCCCAATATTTGATAATGGCAATATTTGCGTAGGAACGTACTGTTACAGGCTTTCGATCCATGTCTGAACAGCTCCTTTCTCTTCTAATCGTTTTGCTAGTTCTTGCGCTTGGTCCAGATTAGCTACCAAGGCGATAATACAGCCCCCAAGTCCACCACCACTCATCTTGGCACCTAGAGCACCATGGCTCAGAGCCGTTTCAACGAGGGAGTCTGCCTCAGGGCTACTAACACCAATTTCTTTTAAATGTAAATGCGCTTGACTGAGGATTTGTCCCAGTCCCTCAGCATCTTTTCTTCTAATCGCATCTTCTGCCTGCTGGGTCAATTCTCCCAAGGCATGCAAAAATGGTAGGGCATCCTTGCCCTTACTTTGAACTACTTGGATGGCTTCACGAGTGTGACCATACACGCCCGTATCAGCAATCACCAAATAGGCAGATAGGTTCATCTCAAGTTCTGTAAAACCAACATTCTTGATAAAGCGAATAGGCTGGTCACTGAGACAGGTCTTGGCATCCAAACCGCTTGGATTCATATGGGCAATCATTTCAGCCCGATTGACCAGGATTTCCAATACATGATGAGGCAAGTCGGCTTGATAGTAGTCAAATACCGCACGAATGGCTGCTATGCTGATAGCCGCTGACGAACCCATTCCCCGTTTTTCAGGGATAGCAGAGTCAATCACACAGCGAATGCAGGCCTCTTTAATCTCTAAATATTCTAACGAGGCATACACCGCCATGGACAAGGTATCCTCCTCATAAAGACGCCACGGGCTTTCAGCAGGGACTACCTTACAAGTCACCTCCACCTCTAAGAGAGGCAAGGAAATGGCAGGATAACCGTAAACGACAGCGTGCTCCCCTATTAAAATAATCTTACTATGTGCCTGACCGACACCAACTTTTTTTGTCATGTTTTCCTTTAACCAGACGGAAAGACCGTCTCATTTCATACAGTAGTATTTTCTCCTATCTATTTTATTATATTTTCACAAAAAAAGCGATTGTTTCCTTCACAATCGCCTCTTTCATTATTGGACCCATTCGCCATTATAGTTGACAAAATAACCATCTACGGCCGTATTCACTGCCAAAGCACCTGAGCTGTAAGCATAGTACCAGTTACCATTAACCTGGAACCAGCCAGTCTTCATATCGCCATTACTTGCATGTAGATAATACCAAGTCGAACCTTCCTGATACCAGCCAGTCGCCATTGCTCCTGATGAACGAAGGTAGTACCACTTGTTACCAAGATATTGCCAGCCTGTTTTCATATCGCCATTTTCAGCATCTAAATAGTACCAAGTTGAGCCTTCCTGATACCAGCCAGTTGTCATAGCTCCTGATGAACGGAGGTAGTACCACTTATTGCCAATTTGCTTCCAACCAGTTTGCATAATGCCAGTTGTTGCATCGAGATAATACCAAGTTGAATCATCGTTTATCCAACCTGCACGTCTTTCACCACCAATATAGTTTTCTCCATTAATTTCCGTTTTAGCTAAATAATACCAATTAGACTGGTCATAAAGCCAACCTGTCTCTAAAGAATGATCTTGATTAAAGTAATAGTTCGTGTAAAAACTCTTCTCTTCTTTATCTTCTGGGTTTGTACGTTTTTCCCCATACTTTCTTCCAACACTGTCTTTAGTTTTAACCTCTAATGCTTTCCAACCAACAAACTCTTGTAGCACTCCATTTTTGTCAAAGTAGTACCATTCTGGCATTGGGGAACCTTCTAATCTGATACCATTTGGGTAAGGACCAATTGTATATCCTTTAACTGGCATTGGAATATATTGCCAACCAACAACCATTTCACCATTATAATCAAAATAATAGGTCTTGCCATCAATCACTCGCCAGTCCGTTTCTTTGATGTCACCCTTCTTGTAGTAGGTTCTACCATTTTCTTGGACAAATTGCCAGCCTTCTGAATCAACATCATCCGCAAAGACGGTGCTTGTCGCTAACAAAGCAAAGAAAAAGACTGTCAGTCCAACTTGCATCATTATTTTAAATTTTTTCATTAGATCTTTCCTCCATAACTGATTGTAGCAAAGACTTTATTGTATGTCAATATATAGAAACTTCTCAAAAAAAGCAGTTACACAACTGCAACTGCTTTTCTATTCTTGCATGGTGTAACCAACACCACGCACGGTTTTAATGTAGCTTTTTTGACCTTTTACATCAAGCTTGCTACGTAGATAACGGATATAAACATCCACGATATTGGTTTCTGTCGCACTTTCGTACTTCCAAACACTTTCCAACAACTGCTCACGAGTCAAGACCTTCTTGCTTCCCATGAGAGTGGCCAAAAGGTCATACTCACGGCGCGTCAGAGCAATCATCTCCTCGCCACGATAAACGGTATGATGTTCTACATCCATACGCAAATTGCGGTAAGACGTTGGGACCTTCATCTGACTACAATGTTGGTCGATAAAGTCCCGACCTCGGAAAATCGCTGAAATACGAGCCACCAGCTGATCAATAATCACTGGCTTATAGATGTAAGAAACGGCGAAGCGCTGGATTGTCTCAATCTGGTCTTGCAATTCTTCGCGATGGTCCAAGACCATGATCACTGAGGCAGGTTTTGTCCGACTCAGCCTCTCTGCAAAATCCTGGGCCGTCATATCCCCCAGACGAGCATTCAGTAAAATCAAGTCATAATCTGTCTGGAGAGCCATGGAGAGGGCTTTTTGCCCCTCCTCGACCAGATCAACACGGTATTGCTCTTTTTGGAGTTCCAGACTGAGAAAATGAGCGAGATTTCGTTCTTTCTCAAGTAATAAAATCCGTTTCCCCATGGCAGACCTACTTATTTTTCGTCATACCAAGAGTAGTGGAATGTTCCTTCTTTGTCTTTACGTTGGTAAGTGTGGGCACCAAAGTAGTCACGTTGCGCTTGGATCAAGTTAGCAGGAAGGTCAGCTGAACGGTAGCTATCAAAGTAAGTAATAGCTGCTGAGAAGGTTGGTACTGGTACACCAGCTTGAACAGCAAGAGCTACGATATCACGCACTGCTTGTTGGTACTTGGCAGTGACATCCAAGAAGTATTCATCCAAGAGAAGGTTTGCAAGGTCTGCATCACGGTTGTAGGCATCTGTGATCTTTTGCAAGAAACGAGAACGGATGATACAGCCATCACGCCAGATAGATGCGATGTCCGCAAATGGCAAGTTCCAGTTATTTTCTTTAGAAGCCACACGCAATTGAGCAAAACCTTGTGCGTATGAGATGATTTTTGAGAAGTAAAGGGCTTGACGGATCTTTTCGATCAACTCAGCCTTGTCTCCTTCAAACTTGAAGACAGCTGGTTTTGGAAGGACCTTGCTAGCATGTACACGCTCTTCTTTGTAAGTAGAGATGTAACGGGCAAATACTGACTCAGTGATGAGTGACAATGGCACACCAAGGTCAAGTGATGATTGGCTAGTCCATTTACCAGTTCCCTTGTTTCCTGCAGCATCAAGGATATAGTCTACGATTGGGCCATCTTGACCTTCATCATCTTTACGGCTCAAGATATCAGCTGTGATTTCGATCAAGTAGCTGTCCAATTCACCCTTGTTCCACTCAGTAAAGATTTCAGCCATGTCTTCTGCAGAAAGGCCAAGCAAGTGTTGCATGAGGTCATAGCTTTCTGCGATCAATTGCATGTCACCATACTCGATACCGTTGTGGACCATTTTCACATAGTGACCAGCTCCATCAGGACCGATGTAAGTCACACATGGTTTGCCATCTTCTGGTGCTTTAGCTGAGATTTCTTCAAGAACATCAGCAACCAATTCGTAGGCTTCTTTTTGTCCACCTGGCATGATAGAAGGACCTTCAAGGGCACCTTTTTCACCACCAGAAACCCCTGTACCGATAAAGTTGATACCTGAGTTTGCTAGTTCTTCATTACGACGGATAGTATCTTTGTAGAAAGTGTTTCCTCCATCGATCAAGATATCACCCTTGTCAAGGTGGGGAAGAAGAGCTTGGATAGTTGCGTCTGTACCAGGTCCAGCTTGAACCATCAGCATGATACGACGAGGTTTTTCGATTGAGTTTACAAAGCTTTCCACGTCATAGCTTGGCACAAAGTTCTTTTCAGGATGGCAAGCAATTACGTCTTCTGTTTTTTCTTTACTACGGTTGTAAATGGCAACTGTATAACCACGAGATTCGATATTTAGGGCAAGGTTACGACCCATTACGGCCATACCAACGACACCAAAGTTAGCTTTTGTCATGTGACACTCCTCTTGTTTAATATGTTTTATTTTATCATTTTTACCTATGAAAGGAAAGAATTTTGTAACGGAGTCCTAGTAGTCCAAGTCATCTGCATGACCAGAACCATTCCCTACAAAGTAACCTGTCTTACAGTTGAGGGTGAAGAGATAGGTTCCATCTGGTTTATAGAGGTTGTAATAACCATTTCCGTTTACAATATTGACACGTTCTAGGATATATTGATTTCCAGTGATATAGCCACGAGCACGTGATGTTGCTAGGACTTGTTCCAATACACCATCCGCAAAGGTCCAAGCAGGGTTGTTGCTATCATCTACAGCTGATTGGTTGTAAGGTACACGACTAGCACTTCTTTGAAGATTAACCCCATCGCCAGACAAACCACCATTTGTATCTCTAGCTGGTGCCGTAGTGCTTGTAGAAGGGGTCGTACTGCTTGCATTGCTTTCTGTAGCTGAACTTGAGCTTGCTTGACTCGTGCTAGAGCTCGAACTTGAGCTGGAAGCACTGGTTTGTTGGCTCTTACCAAGACTAATGGCCTTATCCAAGAGCTTGTCTAGTTCTGTGTTGCCTGTCTTGATTTCTGTAAACTTAGCGTCTGCTTTGACTTTCGCATTGGTATCCAAGACACCGTCAGTGATTGCTGGACTTTCAAAGAGGGCATTGACATCTTGAATAGCCTTGATTTGAGTTGCTAGGCTATCATATCTTGACTTAGCTAGTGTATAATCACGGCTACCTTCTAACTTATCTAGCAAGGTTTTCAGTTGGCTCAATTTATCAAACTGGCTGTTTTTCAGAGCTGTCTTATTAGCATCTGTATAGAAAGTATCATAGAGATCATTGAAGTCTTTCAAAGCTGTTTGTGTCCCTTGATCATCCGAAGAAGCTGCTTGAGAAGACTGGATTTCTTGGTTTGAACGAGATACTTGACTGTAGACATAATATGTTCCAGCAAGCACAAGGATTGCAGCTACTACCGAAGCAATGATGATGACACCTTTCTTCTTAGAGCCTGTTTCAGGTTCTGTTTGAGCCGAACGTGATAGAGGTGTATAGGTCTCCTCTTCTTGTTCCTCATTTATTTCCTTGGGCTCTGTTTCTGTTAAAACGAGAGGCTCTATTTCAGCACTTTCTTCATCTTGAAGTGGTGAGACAAACTGAGTAGTCTCTTCATTTTCTATCTCTTCAATAGATTCCTCAGCAACCATGTCTGAATCGTCTACCTGATCAGAAGGTTCACTTGATTCACGAACTTCTTGGATCATTTCCTCTAGGTTTTGAGTAGAAGCCAGTTCTTCTTTTTTAAACTGACGAGTTTCAAACTTGTCAGCTTCAATCTCTTCACGGTGTTGTTTGATGTATTTGTCTAAGATACTGTCCTCAGGCAATACTCCTGCTTCAACCTCTTCATTCTTACGAATGACTTGACCAACAGTCAAGTCTTTTGCTTCGTCAAAGTCGAATTGTGGTTCTTGATGTCCTTTTTTATGACGATCACGTCTTTTCTTACTCATGAGTTCACCTTTCTATTTTACCTCTTGGCGTTTGACACGCTGACCAAAGTATTGATACAAATCCACTTTTAAGGTCCCGTTATAGAGTTTTCGTTTTTTATCAGCTGGACTTCCGTACTTGCTTTCAAAAGCTTCGTCACTCGTCAGGATAAACTTACTCCACGTTTTCAGTGGTGCAAAGACTTGTCCCATCTCAGTATAGAGCTTGGTAACTCCTGCATCATCAGACAAGCGTTCCCCATATGGTGGATTGGAAATGATAACGCCATTAATCTTGTCTGTACGCAAGTCCTGTACCCGCATTTGCTTAAAGGTGATATCACCTGCGACGCCTGCTGCTTGGGCATTTGCCTTGGCAATCTCCACCATGCGAGCATCAATATCACAGCCCATAATGTCCAGCTCAAGTTCACGATCCATTTTCTTAGCCGCCTCTGTGCGAACTTCCTGGATTAATCGATCGCTGACCCAGTTCCATTCCTCAAAAGCAAAGGAACGTCGAAGTCCTGGTGCTATTTTTCTGGCAATCATAGCCGCCTCGATACAGAAAGTTCCTGACCCACAGGTCGGATCAATCAAGGGCTTGTCTGGATACCAGTTAGAGAGTTGTAAAATGGCCGCTGCCATATTTTCCTTGATCGGCGCTCCACCCTTTTCCGTACGATAACCACGTTTAAAGAGACTGGAGCCTGTCGTGTCAATCATGACAGTTGCCACATCTTTCAGGATAGATACCTCGATCTTAAACTCGGGACCCGTTTCCATCAAGGGAACTCCTTCTGGACGGGCATAGTGTTTTTGTAATTTCTTTACAACAGCCTTCTTAGAAATAGCCTGAACACTGGGCTCATTGTGGAGTTTAGACTTAACACATTTTGCCTTTGATATCGGGAAACGTGCTCCTAGCGGGAGATAGTTTTCCCAATCTAGAGCAAAAACACCTTGAAAAAGCTCTTCAAAAGTCTTAGCTGGAAAACTTCCGACTACAATCTTGATGCGATCCGCTACACGAATCCAAAGATTGGTCTCGATGATTGCCTTCACATCTCCTTGGAAGCGGACACGCCCATTTTCAACCTGGCAATCATAACCAAGGTCTCGCACCTCACGTCCAACGACAGCCTCGAGACCCGCCGCAGCAGTTGCGATTAAATTAAATTGTTCTTTCATTTCTAGTCTTGCAAGACCTTTCTCTTGTTCACTTTAAAAAATGAGGTTGAGAAAGATTTCTCAGCCCCAACCTATATGCAATTTTCTATAAGCCATGTTTTGTTCCAGAAGTGACTAGGACCACTTCCTTCGATAATCATCTGTCTACCGCTAACAGCATAAATCTGCTAGCAGTCAGAGTACTACGTTCGTTTCCGTGCACTCCATGCCCCGACCAAAATTTGGGTTGCTAGCTTGAGGGGTTTACCGCGTTCCACTCTCTCTGTTTCCAGAAAGACTCCGTCACTGTGGCACTTTCAAGCCTATTCTGACCTATCCGAAGACTTAGCCATTTCGACTGCCGTAACGATTTCTCGTCCCTAGGCTTATGGATTCGCCTAGCACAAACACTACAGGCATCACAGCCTGTGCTAGCATGGACTTTCCTCATGAAAAGAGATCCTCTTCACGCGATTATCCAAAAATTGCACTCATTCCTTAGTCAATTATAAATCTTGGTTGTCTAAGATTTGCTTACCAAATACTTCTTTTTCGAGACGATTTAAGCGTTTCAAAATATCAAAATTTGTCATTGAAGTAGAAGCCGTTACTTCAATAGAGTCTGGTTGAGTTGGCGCTACCTGTGGTTTATGAGATAATTCTTCCTTCAAATCAGCAATCTCTTGACGAAGGGATTTGACCAAAGCTGCGTAGGTTTCATAATCCTTAATCACATCGTCTAGGAATTCATCGACCTCTGCTTTGCTATATCCACGTACTTCACGTCCAAATTCTTGTTCAAAAATATCTTTCGCTGAAAATATAATACTTGCCATGTCCCTCTCCATTCTGGGTTACTAGTATTATTATATAAAAAAAGACAAGTAAAAATCAAGGTCAAAGGCTTACTTTTCAGAAAAATTTTCTACTATTTCATTCAAGTCCTCAAATGTTAATCTTCTTGTAACATAGTCCGCTTGATTTTTCATCATTTGGTAAAAATATCGTAACTTGGTTTCGTTTTCTTCGTCGTAAAAAAGGTAGCAAGTATCTGTATTTTCCAGCAAAAATTTCTGATAATCGCGTAATTGTCCCTTGTGCTCATATTGTGGATAGGCGTATTTGACAAAATCAACCTGCTTGAACTCACTCAATTTCGCTTGATTTGCTTCATTCCAGTTACTGCCATGGGTTTCAAAATCAAAAATGGTCGCCAGTTGAAATCCATAGTCTGCTTTCATGTCTTTCGCCACCTGAAGCGCCCAGTACTCAAAGCCCAAAGTCCCTGTAAAGACAAGCCAAGTCACCCCATCCTCTGCTAGACATTCCAGGTCTCTCCGAATGGCTTTTTTGATAATTTTTAACCGAATGTCCTTTTCATTAAACACTCCTAAATCAAAAGCTGAGTATCCCAAAACCAAGGCTGTATGCATTTTTTCACCCTTTCTGAAAACCTTTGTGGTATAATAGAGTGATGTTATTGTACCAATAAGGAGGACTATGGTCAACTATCCACATAAACTTTCATCTAAACCAAGCAAAACTTCTCTACCTCAAACTAAAAATTTCGCAAATCGAGGTATGAGCTTTGAAAAGATGATTAATGCTACCAATGACTACTATCTATCACATGGAATAGCAGTCATTCACAAAAAGCCAACCCCAGTTCAGATTGTTCGGGTCGACTACCCTCAACGGAGTCGCGCTAAAATTGTT
Organism: Streptococcus sp. CF10-1; assembly: GCF_024295825.1. GTDB lineage: Bacteria > Bacillota > Bacilli > Lactobacillales > Streptococcaceae > Streptococcus. The sequence continues at coordinate 112,312 of NZ_JANCPQ010000004.1, forward strand.
GAAGCCTATTTTAGACAAGCTTCAACTACTGACTACTCGGGTGTTTATGAAGGATTTTACATCGATTTCGAAGCAAAGGAAACCAGACAAAAAAATGCTTTCCCGATGAAGAACTTCCATTCTCATCAGATTCAGCATATGGAACAGGTTCTTGAACAAAAGGGAATTTGCTTCGTCCTAATCCATTTTTCTTCTTATCAGGAAACATATTTATTACCGGCAATTGACCTCATCCGTTTCTATCATCAAGATAAGGGACAGAAGTCAATGCCACTTGGATATATTCGAGAAAATGGATATAGGATTGAGCCTGGTGCCTTTCCTCAAATTCCCTACCTCGACATTATCAAAGAACATTTACTAGGTGGTAAAACAAGATGAACAAACAAACTTTTCTGCGAATAGCTAAGTATGTCAGCATCAGTCTCTTAACTGTATTTATCGCAGCTGTAATGCTTGGTGGAGGTCTCTTCCTCTACTATGTTAGCAAGGCTCCAGAACTTTCTGAAAGTAAACTAGTTGCTACAACGTCAAGTAAGATCTATGATAGCAATGACGAGCTTATTGCTGATCTTGGATCGGAACGTCGAGTCAATGCCCAAGCAAACGAAATACCGACCGATTTGGTCAACGCTATTGTTTCGATTGAGGACCATCGCTTCTTTAATCACCGAGGAATCGACACGATCCGTATCCTAGGTGCTACCCTCCGAAACCTTCGTGGTGGTGGAGGTCTGCAAGGAGCTTCCACCTTGACACAGCAGTTGATCAAGTTAACCTATTTCTCTACGTCAACTTCTGATCAAACTCTTTCTCGTAAGGCCCAGGAAGCTTGGTTAGCCGTTCAGCTAGAACAAAAAGCGACTAAACAAGAGATCTTGACCTACTACATCAACAAGGTTTACATGTCAAACGGGAACTACGGAATGCAGACAGCTGCCCAAAGTTACTATGGCAAGGATCTCAAAGATCTAAGTATTCCTCAATTGGCTCTCCTTGCTGGTATGCCTCAGGCTCCAAACCAGTATGATCCATACTCGCATCCAGAAGCTGCTCAAGAACGTCGTAATCTCGTCCTCTCTGAGATGAAGGGGCAAGGTTACATTTCAGCTGAGCAATATGAAAAAGCGATTAATACTCCGATTACAGATGGACTTCAAAGTCTAAAATCAGCTAATAGTTATCCTCCATACATGGACAACTATCTCAAAGAGGTAATCGATCAAGTCGAACAAGAAACAGGCTACAACCTCTTAACAACTGGTATGGACGTCTACACCAACGTTGATCCTAAAGTTCAACAACATCTCTGGGATATCTACAATACCGACGAGTATGTCAACTATCCTGACGATGAAATGCAAGTAGCTTCAACGATTGTGGATGTGACAAATGGGAAAGTTATTGCTCAGTTAGGTTCTCGTCACCAATCAAGCAATGTTTCCTTCGGAATCAACCAAGCTGTTGAAACCAACCGTGACTGGGGTTCTAGCATGAAGCCGATCACAGACTATGCTCCTGCCTTGGAGTATGACATCTACGACTCAACTGCTTCGATTGTACATGATGTTCCTTATAACTATCCAGGTACTGATACTCCCCTCTACAACTGGGATAAAGTCTACTTTGGAAATATTACAATCCAGTATGCACTTCAACAGTCACGTAATGTCACAGCCGTTGAGACTTTGAATAAGGTCGGTCTAGATAGAGCTAAAACCTTTCTTAATGGTCTTGGTATCGACTATCCAAGCATGCATTATGCAAACGCCATTTCAAGTAACACGACTGAGTCAAACAAAAAGTACGGAGCAAGTAGTGAGAAAATGGCTGCTGCTTACGCTGCTTTTGCTAACGGTGGTATCTACCATAAACCAATGTATATCAACAAAATCGTCTTTAGTGATGGTAGCTCAAAAGAATACGCTGATCCTGGTACTCGTGCCATGAAAGAGACGACCGCCTATATGATGACAGAAATGATGAAGACTGTCTTGGCATACGGAACGGGTCGTGGTGCTTATCTCCCTTGGCTACCTCAAGCTGGTAAGACTGGTACATCCAACTATACAGACGATGAAATTGAAAACTACATCAAAAACACAGGTTATGTAGCTCCAGACGAAATGTTTGTTGGTTATACTCGCAAATATTCAATGGCTGTATGGACAGGTTACTCAAACCGCCTTACTCCTATCGTTGGTGATGGCTTCTATGTTGCAGCTAAGGTTTACCGTTCAATGATGACTTATCTGTCTGAGGATAACAACCCTGGCGACTGGACTATGCCAGAAGGCCTCTATCGAAGTGGTGAGTTCGTCTTTAAAAACGGTGCTCGTTCTGCATGGACTGCTCCTGCTCCGCAACAGGCCCCAACACCAGAAAGTTCGAGCTCGACATCAGAAAGTTCAACTTCACAGTCAAGCTCAACTACTCCAAGCACGAATAATAGTGCAAACAATAATACCAATAACCAGCAACCAAATACAACGCCTGGTCAACAAAACCAGAACCAAAATCAGAATCCTCAACCAGCACAACCATAACATTTATCACCCGGATTTTTCTGGGTGATTTTTTCATAGCACTATTGCATTTATGTGCTTAACAAAAGCCTGAGAAGACATCTTCTCAGGCTTTTCTGTACTATAAAACTCATTGGGAAAGGTAGGAAACGGATTTCGTAATCTTGTTAAGAGGTTTTACTAAATACTAGTCTTTCTTTGTTTTTGCTACAAAGAGAGCAGATAGGGCTAGGCTAACACCTGCTAGGAAGAGGGCTGTGTCAGATTTACTTTCACCTGTTGCTGGCAAGCTTTGTTCAGCTGTTTCTTGCTTCCTCACTTCTTGTTTTAGATCCGGTGCCGGTGTCTTATCTTCATCTGAAGCAAGTGAGCTAAGTTTAAACTCAGGTTTCTCTACTGTTGGAGCAGCTTGGTCGCCTACTGTTGCTACTGGGCCTGTGTATTCTGGCAATTCATGCACTAGAGCCATCACTGCATTGACACCGCCCTTGAACTCAGGTTTCTCAACTGTTGGAGCAGCTTGGTCACCTACTGTCGCTACTGGGCCTGTGTACTCTGGAAGTTCATGTACTAGGGCTTCAACTGCATTGACACCACCCTTGAACTCAGATTTCTCTACTGTTGGAGCAGCTTGGTCACCTACTGTTGCTACTGGACCAGTGTACTCTGGAAGCTCATGTACCAAGGCTTCAACTGCATTGACACCACCTGTGAATTCAGGAACCTCAAGAACGGGTGCTGGTTCTTCCCCCTTACTTGATTGAACCGGTTCCTCTGTTAATTCTTGATGGAAGCTTGCCAATTCATAAAACTCAGCCTTGCCACCTTCCCAGACGAGTTTAACGTCTAGAAGAGAGCCACCATTTCGGATAGCGAAGGTTTGGAGACTAGATGTAATGGCACCGAGGTCTGTCCAACTGTCTTGACCATCCTTGAGTGTTCTAGCAAGAACACGTGCTTGCGCTCCTTCAGGAAGACTGGAAACGAGACGAAGGTGGTTAGCATTGGTCGGTTCAGATAAGTGATACACCAACTCGCCCTTGTCTTTTTCAGACTTGTAGCTGGTCAAGACTTTGCCGTCTACAAGATTATTATAAAGGTTGCCTTGGCTTTCTCCACTACTTCCTTCTACTGTTGGATCATTGATTGGTTTGACAAACTCACCATCGTTAATGACCAATTCTGTAAATCCTACAAAACGGGCATCATAATCCGCTGTATAGAGGACACGAAGATAGTTAGCTTTGACTGGTGTCGTCAATTCACCCTCTATGTAGCGATTTCCTGGCATCTTAGAATCATGTGTCCAACCATCTGTCAATGAATCATCGTGTTGGCTATTGGCTACACCATCTCCTACTGTCACGACATCTGTCCAAGTTTTACCATCTTGGCTGACTTGGATCTTACCATCACGAAGGTAGTTTTGCGTTCCGTCTTGGATGTAGGCTCTAATCTTCTTGATAGTGCGTTCGCTGCCAAGTTTCAAGGTCACATGACCATCTTTACGAGCATAGTCTGAAAACTCAACGAAGTTGTTGTAAACACCATCAAATAATTGATCTAGGTTGTTCAGTTTACGAACATCATTGCTACCATATGCTGGGTGAATTCCCATTGAAGTTGATTCCAATTTTGTTGGTTGCACTTCTTTAGTCGTCACAAGGAGAGAAGTCGCTGTAATAGCTTGCTCCTGATCTGTTTTATTGACCAGACGCACATAACGTACTAAGTGGCTTGCTGCAGATCTATCAGTCAACTGGCTCGCTGGTAGCCATTCTTGAGCGTTTGCAGAGTACTCTAGACTAAGAGCAGGGTTGGCTTGGCCTTGGAGCTGGATGCTCTTGACCTGATGGATACGGTCAAGCTTCATTCCTAGATAGCTATGAGCAGGGAGTTTGGTTCCAGCTGGAATTTGAAGCTCGTAACTGCCCAAGCTATCCACTACCGGTGTTTCCTTCAAGGCATCGACGTTGGTGTCTGTTAACTCACTATTTCCAGAACGTGTCTCAACAGAGAAATCCTGGATACGCCACCAGAGGTCGAGAGCCTTGGTATTGCGTACTCGGATGTAACGAGCATTGATCGCTCTGGTCACTTCCTTGGTTTGCTCTCCTGATAGGCGATCCAACTCTTGCCATGCAGTTCCATCTGTAGAGTACTCAAGTACACCTGCAGCAAGCTTATCACCCGTTCCTTGGCGAAGGCGAACTTTAGTGACTGACTTGACTTCACCGAGGTCAAGTTGTGCCCAAGCATCTACTGGAGTGGTATTGCTACCGTCAGCGTTTGCCATCATGGCTTCTGTATTGTCCTTGCCATCAGTGATTTGACGAGCTGAAGTATTTAGTTTGTAAACTAAGTTTGAGCTTAGACTAACTGTCGTTGCTTGTTGGCTACGAGCTTTTTCAACTGGACGGTTGACTGCAATTTCCTGAACTGCAAACCAAGTGTTCTCGCGGTCTGCTGTCGCAATCATGCGAACTGCCTTGGCCTTGATATTGAGATTTTCAAACTTAAGCAGGGATTCATTTCCGACATAGCTTGGCTCTTTCAAGGTTACCCAGTTATCATTTTCATCTTGATACTGCACTTCTGCCTTACTAAAGGTATCACGTGGATTTGCCTGCGTTCCCATTGCAAAGGTCAAGGTTTGGATTGATACCGGCTTGTTGAACTTCATACCAATATAATCACCTGTCTTGATGCTATTTGGTGATTTAATAATCGCATGAGTTGCCAAATCGCCATCCGTTACTTCTGCCAAACCACCTTCTACACCTGTTCGATTGGTGATAAAGGTACTGATGATTTGATCTGGATGCAAGACTTTTTGAACTTCAGACGCTAGAACTTCTTTCAAGGATAGGATAAATGGACGAATATGTTGAACACCCAATTCAGCTTTTTCCATATGGTCTACATAATGGAAGGTGTGAGTTTGAGACTGTTCGTACAATTTCAAACCTTTATAGTAGCTATCCCAAAGTTTGGCTGCATCGTTTGTAGCCATGGCTTCAGTTCCTGTAAGGAAGGCATCGAGAGCATTCATTTGGTCGATTGCATTATCCAACCAATAGTGGATTTGGGCAACCATTTTTTTATCGCCTGATGCTTTATAGAGTTCAGCTGCTTCTTTAATCTTGGTAAATTCTGCACGCAAGGCTGCACGTTCAGCAGTCACATCCTGACCTGCTTTGAGCTTGGTCATGAAGTCTGTTAATTTTGGAGCCAAGTCTACAGATTCTTCTAGTTTGACGACACGATTATCCATGTTTTGGTTGATCATGTGCTTGCCAAGTTCGCGGAAGGCTGCTGATACCTTGCTATCTTCAAAATGACCATTTTCTACAAAGTTGAAGGCAATATCATTGATTTTCTTAGCTTCTTCTTCTGATTTCCACTGTTTCCATGAGTATTGAGCTCCTGAAAAGAGGGCAATCTTAGATGGTTCAGACTGTTGCATTGGGTTCAACATGATACCAGACAGCAAGCTTGGATCCACATTTGGATGAAGGAATTTCTCACCACCACCTAGAATCAAGTGTTGTTTCGAGTTATCTGTTACAGGCCAGTTAATCCAAAGTGAAACTGGGCGATAGGTCTTGCCACCTGCGGATAGATTGTTTTTGAGAGTTGAAAGGAAGCTTTCAGATACTTCACCCCAAATCTTACCACCCGTCAAGGTCATGGTTGTTGATCTTGGGAGATTTTCATTGAGGGATTTCAACTCATCCTCACGTCCATTACCCCAATACTGGCCAGGAACAAAGATCATTTCTTTGCGAAGACCGCTGTAAGTTCCCTGCATTTCAGTCAACCACTTGGTCATATCTTGCATCAAGCGGTTGTAGCTATTGTAGCCTCCGACTGGGCTTGGAGCATCATCTGCAAGGATACCAAATTCGCGGACACCCACTTTCATCAACTGGGTAAATTTAGCCTTGATGGTTGCCAAATCTTCTTGGTAATGCGCTTCATTACCAAAGCGGATACGGTTGTTCATGAATGGGTGAATTGTCCATACATAGCGAGTTTTGCTCTGATTTCCAACACGAGCAAGTTCACGAATTTCTGCTAGTTTTTCTTCTGGATAGAGTTCACGCCATTTCTTGTTGTGGTATGGATCATCTTTTGGTGCAAAGAAGTATTGGTTCAATTTCAAATCACCACCAAAACGCATGAGCTCTGCACGATCGGCATTCGACCATGGGTTTCCATAGTAACCTTCGATGAAACCACGGTTCTTGAGCTCTGCGTAATCTTCTACTGTCACATTACGAAGGACTGGCACTTGACTTTCCTTGAGCATGTGTTTCAAGGTTGTCAAACCATAGAAGACCGCATCTGTGTCTTTTCCGACGATGGAAATCGAATTATCCTTGATGCTCAAGACATAGGCGTCAATCTTGTCAAAGAGGCCTGCTGAAACATTGGACAAGTTTTGCTCTGCTTGTGAGCCTTGTCCATGCACTCCAAGATAGATATTGGTTGCGCCAGCGATTGCTGCCTTACCAGTTGTATAAGATACTTGATTGTCCTGCAAGACACTCTTCAAGCGATTACGAGTATAGATATCGAGTTGATCGCCCATGACCAGATTGACTTGCTTGCGAAGAGCTGTGACTCCTTCTCCATAAGTCACTTTTTGTGGCGTTGGGAAGACCTTGTACTCTTTCTTGAGGTAGTCTGCGCTCTTGCTGGCAGCTGCAATGCTGTCTTCGCTAGCTGGTTTACTTGCAGTGAATTGATCTGCCAATTCAACTGTTCCATCACCTGTTTGCTCTACTTTTGGTTTTTCTGGTTGACTTGGTTTTTCTGGTTGACTTGGTGCAGGCGTTTCTTGCTCTTCTTTGACAGGTTTTAATAGATGAACTTCAGCTGCACTTGCAAAACCACCAACGCCTTCCAATACTTTCAACTCAATCTTGTTGGTATGTACCGCCGCAAAGTTGACTGTTTTTTCTTGGGCGTTGTTGTCCCAGCTTCCTTCTGAAACCTTGACCATTTGGCCATCTTTTTGTGCGTAGATTTCGTAGCGCGTCACAACACCATTTCCACCACCTGGGCGTGGGAGATAAGTCAAGCCATTGACTTTTTCTGCTTCTTTCAAGGTCATCGTAAGTGTGAATGGCGCAGTGTCACCAGTCCACTTAGTATGCCAGAAGGTATTTGGATCATTGTCAAAGGCCTTTTCAACAGCGCCTTCAGTCGCGTTTCCTGGAAGTTGCTGACTGCTTGCGGTTGCCGTAATCTTATCATTTGAAATCAAACGAGGATTTACAAATGGTTTGTCTGACAACTCTGCGCTATGCAAGATTCCTTTGAGACCACCGATGCTTTCAAGCGGTAGTACCAAGCTATTGTGGGCAAAGCGAGGGTGGGCTGGATTTGCGATACGCTCAATCTTTTCACCATCCACATAGACTTCCGTTGATTGTGGTTTGGTCACGATAGAGATTTGATAACGTTTGTTCTTTTCAAGTTTTTTCTTGAATTGGATATGGAACTGTTCAAATTGATAAGCAAGGTAGCCGTCTTTATCAGCTAGATAGATACGGTTGTCTCCACTTGTTGAGAAGGTTTGTTCACCGTCACCAGTAACAGTTACATCAAACTTCAAGACATGACTTGGGCCAACATCACCTGCCAAGCCTTCGATACTGCTGTCTTTCTCAAAAGCCAAGCCTTGCTCGCTTGTCTTCACCTTCTTGCTTGCATAGTTCTTGACGGTTTCAGGATTGATGGTAAACAAGTCGCTTTGATCAATCTCTTTATCAGGATTTGACTGTGGCGCATAAGGGCTTGTTGGTAGGGTGCGTTCTGCAAAGGTCGCAGCTGCACGGTCAGATCCCCAAGTGCGCTCTGCAGTAGTTTGCATGCTCTTGAAGAAGCGTTTAAAGATATCATAAGAGGTCAAGCCTGTCTCATGAAGGTCGATGTTATCATTCCAAACTGCGTGCCCACCACCAAGGATACTTGGATGAGAAGCTGGTAGAAGTGGACCTCCACCTGTTCGGAAGTCGTTTGGTGTCCAGCTATTGTATTGGCGCTCATAGTTAGCATAGTCCCCGTAGGCTGCTTGACTATTGCTTCCACTTGGGACACTATATGTCGGCACATCCGTGATGTTAATAATCTTAGCTCCCTGAGCAATAGCTTCTTTTGGCTGCTGCCAACCAATACTCCAGATGTCAACCTCTACATCTTTCCAATCAACCGCTGTTTTACCTCGTTTCGCACTGAGCGAACCCCAGATACGAGGGGTATAACCTTTTCCTTTAATGTATTTGATAAGGTCATTGACATAGCGGCGATAGCTTTCTCTGCTGCCATAGTATTCATCCGTTCCGATATGAACAGTTGATACCCCATGAAGCGGTGCATCTGGACCATCGAGGAGTTTGTCATAAACTGATTTGACAAAAGCCAGCGTTTCATCGTATTTATTATCTAGGTCGAGCATAGCTACGCGCTCGACATTGTGCTTGCCTGCATAATCGCTCAAACTACCTTGATACATGAGGTCTGGGCGGACTTTGACAAAGGACAAGGCGTGACCTGGTGTGTCAATTTCTGGCACTAGGTTGATATGCAAGGCCTTGGCAAGTTTAATCAGGTTTTGCATTTCTTCCTTAGTATAATGCTCATCTGATGTTAATTTTTGACCATTCTTACCGACAATATCTGTCTCCACACGGAACCCCGTCTTGGCATGTTCAAGTACATACTTGAGTTGTTCTTCTGGAGTTAAATTCTTACCTGCCAAGTGTTCCTTGAGGAAGATATAGTTATCATTAAGGTGCAACTGCAAGTCGTTCATCTTGTAGTAGGCCATGTTTAGCATGATGTCTACAAGGGTGTCATAAGGGATAAATTTACGACCTGTATCCAGCATAAAGCCACGGTGGCTGAAACTTGGGAAATCACGAATTTCGCCATTTTGTAGGTCTGTTTCTCCCATTTGAAGAAGAGTACGAGTGGCGTAGAAGGCTCCTGTGTTTGTAGCAGCTTCGATGGTAATCACATCATCTTGGATAGTGATGCCATAGCCTTCCTTACCATAACCCTTGTTTTCAACTTTTTTAAATTCGATTCGTTTTTGAGCCTGTTTGTCACCTGTTGCAAGTTCCAATCCACGGCTTGCAAGATCTGACTGGTAGAAGGTTGCAGCCTGATCAAATCCTGAATCTCCTGTCGCAAGAACTGTATCTGAAGTGATAGAAGATTGACCTTCTTTCCCATACCATTGTTGAACAGCTGGCGCTACTTTTGGTTTGACACCCACACCCTCGTCCTGATGTAGACCCTTGATGACTACTTCAAATTCCTTAGTGAAAGTATGGCTGTCTTTGATTTGCTGCACCATAACCTTAACGCGTTGATCTGTCAGAGGTTTATGGATACGATTTTGAAGGTCGATTACACCTTGTTTATTGCTTCCGATGAGACTGACTTTTCCTGGTAAAGTTGGTAAGACAAGAGATTGTCCGTCTTCTGCTACTGTTAGTTCGGTTACTTGGCGGATGTCCGTTACCTTACTATGGTCCGGAACGTTAGAATAAGCTAGAATTTCTTGGATACCAACGTTTCTCCAACCCATTGTGCCCGCTTGATAGTCGTTAATTTCTAACTTAAGATATTTAGCTTGAATACTTTCAGCTAGATCTACTTTCTCATCTAAAACAGGATCTCCAGTCTTGGTATGAGCGAGTTTCCATTGTTTTTCTCCGTTAGCGCCCACGTCTTCTTGGCCTGCGTAGTAGAGACTCCAAGATTTGATATTTGGATCATTTTGCCCATTACGAAGACGACGATCCCAGTCTATTTCCACATGTTTGATGAGGGTAGTTTTTGGAAGAGTTAATTCGAAGGTTGGTTTTTCAATATTTTGATTAGTCGCCCAACGGGTATCCGGATTACCGTCCACTGCCTTATCAGCAGTATACGGAGTGCCAGTTTCATAGTTATTAGCTTGGGCTGTAGCACCCTCGAGATGGTTGACATCTTCTCTATCTTCGATTGTCTTTTCAGCTGGTTTTACTGCTGGTGTAGTGGTTTCAGCAGGTTGATTATCCGCCTTTGGTGTTTCAACCGGTTTGGGCGTTTCTGCTGGCTTGGGACTTGTAGGACTTGTCTCTGGTTTTGCCTCTTCACTTGCTGCAGGATTGGTTCCCTCATCTGTCGCTGGAGTTTCTTCATGACTTGCTTCTGTTGCAGCTTCTGCATCTGCTTTTTCAAGCGCAGCGGCTAAATCATCTGGTAACTTATCCAAGGCTTGAACATGAGTGATACTTCCCTCTGTCTCTGAAGGTGTTGCTGTTTCTGCCGCCTGAACCATATTGGCGCCAAAGATACTAGCACCAATCATAACGGAGGCTGCACCGATTGCAAATTTTCTTATACTATAGTGACAGCGTTTCTCAAAAAAATGTCTATCCATCTTTCTCCTATTCCTTTCATCCGCATACATGAGTAAGCGGTATCATTTCTCCTTTGAAAAAGGAGAGAACCAAGAGGTCCTCTCCGGCTGTTTGTTCCTTTTTGATTCGAGTTGCTTTAAACTGCTGAAATCAAATCTCATTAATCTTCTTTACGTTTTGTCGCAAGAACCGCAGCAGATAAAGCGATGCTCACACTTGCCAAGAAGAGGGCTGCTTCTGAACCATGTTCTCCTGTAGCAGGAAGTTTCTCTTCTTTATCTTCCAGAGTTTTGGCATCAGCTACTGGGCTTGGAGTGAGCGGGTACTCAGGTTTTTCAACTGTTGGAGCTGCTTGATCTCCAGCAGTAGCCAATACACCTGTGTAAGCTGGTTTCTCGTTTACCAAAGCTTGGACCGCATTGGCTCCGCCTTTGTATTCTGGTAATTCGTGAACCAAGGCTTGGACCGCATTAACGCCGCCCTTGAACTCAGGAACCTCATGTACAGCTGCTTCTGTTGCATTGACGCCGCCTTTGAACTCAGGTACATCAAGAACTGGTGGTTGTTCTTCACCCTTGCTACTTGTTGGAGCGTCTGGTTTCGTAGCAGAATCTTTTAATTGGTTGAGATAGTCTGCGAAGTAGGCCACCATTCTTTCAGTCAAGAGATGATTATCCGTCGCATATTTCATGCTTGCCTGAACGCTAGCTACTTCCTCTTGATTGTCTTTGTCTGTTAATTTCTGCGCCTTAGCTAAAGCTGCTTCATAGCCAGACATGTCAAGAGGTGTTTCTGCTACTTGCGGACGGGTAAAGATGAGTTCTGCTGCAGATTGGTATTTATCGCCACCATCTCCGTAAGTCTTGGTACCAGTAAGGACAATTTTCTTAGCCTTGATTGTCTTGCCAAAGTCAATGTCTTTTGGCTTGTTGTTATTTGGCCAATCTGTCACGGTGAAAGTATGTTCCTTGCCAGACTCATCTGTGACAACCAGTTTCACATCTCGCAAGTTTCCATTTGAATCAGAGGCACGTGGAACATAGCGAAGTCCTGTGATTTCAGTTGGTTCTTTCAAGACCATGGTTGCAGGTTTGCCTACATCTCCACCATTCCAAGATGTATGCCATAGACTAGATACATTGCCATCAAAGGCATTCTCTAGACCTTCACCTGGTTGAGCTGGCGCATCCAAACTTTCAAAGTCTTCTGCTACCAAAGCTGTCTTCTTCTGAACCAAAGCATTCTTCAAAGCTTCAATCTTGGCAATCTCTGCACGCGCCTCTTCCACACTAATATCATCATCTGCCTGACTGAGGTTAAAGACCGCCTCCTTCAAAGCATCCATAGACTCTTTGGTGTAGTTGGTCATGGCAACCGTTGGCAAGTAGTTCTTCAGAGCATTTTCTGTCAACATCTTACCTGTTAGGGTAATTTCCTCGATGTGAAGATTGTCCATCATGAAGTCGTTGTAACCACGGAAGTTGGCATTTCCACCAGAATCACCACGAGTATTGCTTGCGTTTCCAGTTGAGTAGATACCTACCCAAGTATCGCCTGTTTCTGCACCTGTCACGAGGAAGGTTGCCTTCTTGGCTTTCTTAGAATCTGTCCAAGTATTTGGCAATTCATGCATTTCCAAGTTGCTTGCTTGAGTACCACGACGACCTGACTGAAATTCTCCCTTACCAACTACAAAGGCATAGGTATTGTCAGAACCTGCTTCATATTCAAAGGTTACGCGATAGGTCTTACCTGCTTCAAAGCGGAAGTTTTGCGGAATAGTTTGGTAAACCAAGTTACGACGGCTCACTAGTCCGTTAGTCTTCAATGACCAATTTCCATCGATAACATCATCGACTTTCTTACCGTTCCAACCACGCTGTGTATATGGATCGTGTTTTTCAGACAAGTGAGTGCGGTTGTCTTCGACACCTTCAACACCACCTACTACAAATGGGAAGATACCTTGAGCTACATTTTCAAAGTCTTGTTTAAATGTTCCTTTACCTGTATCATGCTTGTCTCCGTACATGCTTGAATTGTTTTCAAAGGTACGGATTTCATCAAAGTATGTTGCTTCATCACCAGCTTCACGACTCAATGTAAGAGTAACATTTGATACGTTCGATCCAGTTGTAAAGAAGGCGTACATGTTTTGGAAGTAACTTGTATCATCAACTGTAGCATTTTCACGACGATTGTTATGAGCATAAGCTTTGATATAGTTGAGAGCGAGTGACTTATTGGTGTAAGTAGTCACTTCTTTTTCGCCAGTATTCACTGTGATACTTGCCTTAGCATTACTACGGTTATCAACACCGACATAAACCGCATACTTGGTATTTGGTTTCAAGCCAGTCAGTTTCTGAGTAAGGCTGACTGTGCTCTTGTTGCCTTGGATACGAAGCATTTCATTTGCGCCTTGTGATTTGACAATTTCTGCTTTAGAAGCATCACCTGAAATAGTCCAGTGTTTCAAGGTTCCACTGTTAAATCCTTGGTCATAGATGTGCATGCCTTCGCTCCATGACATTTCAGGATTGGTTTGTTTTGAGCGGTAGAGAACATATGGTTGATTTGCTAGAAGGTCTAGGGTAATCTTGCCATCTTTTACAGTGAGTTCTTGCTCTTCTGTCTTACCTTGGTCAGTTAGCTTGTAAAGGTAAACCTTGCTATTTGCCCAATCGCTTGGAAGGGTCCAAGTTGTTGCACCGGCTTGCGTATTGAAGTAGTACATTTTTTCCTTATCAGTAGGAAGTTTCTTACCATTTGCATCCCAGTTCCAAGGAGTCAAGTAAGCTGAACCATCTTGGATGACATGCCCGTTGAGCGTTACTGTACGTTCACGGTATTGTGGGCTATTGACATCATTTGACTTACGAGTCACAACAACCTTGTTACCTGCTGCATCGACTAGCTCAACCTTCATTTCTGGAGTCCATTTATAGGTGCTACCGTTATCAGACATGGTAACTGGTGTACCATTTTCCCATTTGCTTACAGTGAAGTGTTGGAAGTACTTGGTCATGACGTCATGGGCAAATAAGTTGGTTACATAGCCATTGTAGTCGCTTCTTCCTTGCCAGCCTTCAAAGTCTTTCATGCTGTAGCCACCTAGAAGTGGGTAGTTGGCTGCACCACCGTAACTTCTGTAGTCCCCAACCCAAGAATCTTTTTGGTGGTTGCGGATAAAGCGTGTGATGGCACTGTTGATACCTTTATTGGTGTAGCCACCATAGGTCAAGTCAGCTGCCCAGTGTTGGAAGGTAGAGTCGTATTCACCACCATGGCCCCACTCAATCGCAAAGCGCCAGCCTTGTTTGTTAATTTCTTTAGCAAGAACGTGGGTAGCCCAGGCACCGTTATCACCTGATTGGCCATTGCCCCAAACGTCCACATAGATAAAGTCAAGACCGTCACCAAGTTTTTTCTTCAAGTCTTCCCAGCGAGCCAAACGTCCATGCGCCAAGTCGTAAGCAGCATCAATGTTGATACCTTGGTCTAGCCAGTTCCATCCGTAGCTGTAGCTTCCATCTGGATTCTTACGAAGAATATTTTCGTTAAAGTATTTAGACTCAGGATAGGTCTCAGATGCGTTAACGTGGATACCTAGATGAGCACCATATTTCTTCGCTTTTTCGATCAAGGTCTTGAAGTCTTCGACACCACCAATACGTTTACCAATATCAGCATAGTTCAAGTGACCAGAGTCGTGACCTTCACTACCATATCCTTTAAGGAGAACACCTTGTCCAAGACCATCTGTGTGGAGATTGATCTTCTTGATACCATCCAAGGTCATAAGGAATGGGTTTTGTGCTTGAGAACCAAAGTTCATCGCGATACGATAAGCTGTGATATCCTTGACTTTTTCCCAACCTTGAGGGTTGTTCATGATGCTACGATAAGCAATGGCACCATCTTGCCAGTCGACTTTGTTGTCGGCATTGGCATCTTCGGTGATAACAACCTTGGCACTTGGAAGTTCCTTGGTGTATTCTGGGAAAACAATGCCCTTATAAGCTTTTTCCCATTGCCATTCAGAACTTTGGATTCCCACATAGTTTGTATTTCCAACAGTTTGTTTGAATGCTGTCAAACGAGTCCAGTCATTCGAACCACCACCGTAGCTGTTTTGAGAGTTACTCCAAACACCTGCAGCAAGCTTATCTGTGGAAACAAAACCATACATATAGCCCTTAGCCAAATCTTTCATTGGATTGGTTACATCAATATGTTCATCTCCACTGATATGAGTGTTGTTTGACATGGTTGCCCCGTCAAACTTAGCTCCAGTTTGGTCGCTTGAAACTGACACAAGTGAGTTTCCTAAGAAATTGATAGAGGAGAGAAGTTTTCTTTCATCATCAATCTTCTGACCTGGAGTAACTTGATTGTGGTTGACAATCTTGGTCACATCAAAATGCAACTGATTGTCCACAACTTGCAAGCGTACTGTCATATCTGCATTGATGAAATTCTTCTCGTCACGAAGTTTCATCAAGTACTCTGCAGTAGTATCATTGATCTTCTTATAAGTGACTTCAGGAGTGATTCGGTGGTTATTGATAAAGACTTGGTTGAACTGTTGCACCTGTCCTGGCAAAGTATGTCCATTCAAGGTGTATTCCTTGACACGAGGGAAGGCTTGGTCAATCACTGCCTTGAGAACCTTAGACTGGATCGTATCATAAGTCACCTTGCTATCGTCAACGGCCGGACCTGTTTCTTTCTGGGCAGGAGTATCATCCGCTTTTACACCTTCTTGATTGTCTGTTTTAACGCTGACAACCGTGCGATCATTGCTATAAGTTCCTGCCTTGAGAAGGATCTTCTTCTCATTTTTAAGATTCTCATTGACCGCCCCAGGTAGGGTCACTGTGTCAAAGAGATTTACATCATTGTTGCTGGCATTGAGTTGTCCATCTGACTTGAGAGTGATAGAAAGACGGTTTACAGAACCTGGTTCTGGTGCTGCTACACGGTTGCCTTTATACCATGTGCTATTACCTGGAGTTTTGTATTCCCAGAACCAGCCACCTTGGTCATATCCAACAAAAACATTGTTCTTGGTATCTTTAAATTTCAAGAAGACACCAAAGCGTGATTTGCCCTTTTCAGAATCATCTTTGAAGGTTAAATCAACCGTCGCATTTCCATTAGCGTCAACTGTCAATCCTTGTTTTTCAAACAAAGCTGGTTTGCCATCATTGTCATTTTGGGCCGTTGAAGATAGTTGATTGTAGCGAACACCCTTTTCTTCACGAATAGTGACGGTTCCTTGTTGCTCTTTATTCGCTACTGTTTGCCATTCAGGAGTCACTGTCTTAGGTGTTTCAGGTTTAGCAGCTGCAGGTTTATCCTCTTTTGGTTTTTCTTCAGCCGGTTTCTCTTTCTCTTCCAAGTCTGCTGGTTTCACACTTGAAATTCCCTGTATGTGGTCTTGGATCCATTTTAGTTGAGCTGGTGAGAAGAGAATACCGCCGCTCCGTTTTCCAACTACACCATTTTGGTGAACACCGACTAGTTTGCCTTCTGTATCAAAGATACCGCCGCCACTAGCACCTGGTTTTCCTCCTTGGTAACCAATCCCTTGGACACCTTCTCCGTATGGTTCCGCAAAATCAACTGTAGTATTGACAATCGGATTCAATTTCCCTTCTGGATAACCAAAGACATGGAGTTTATCTCCAATTTTCTTAACAACTGGCTTTTTAGTTACTTCAACAGGCGTATTTTCTAGAACTGTACGTAATCTCACTAGGGCCAAATCATTTTTGAAGCCTTTCAGATAGCCTTCACGATCCCAATGAATAATATCTTTCTTGCTAAACTTGACATCTGGCAATCCTGGATATGAGATGCTATAGATATCTCCATCCCCTTGGTCATTATCCACAACCTTACGGATATTGCCGTCCTGGCTGTCCTTGATAAAGTTATGAGAAACCGTCAAGACAAGGTCTTTAGCAACGACAATACCGCTGCCTTCTCCTGATGGCGTCTTGATCTTAACAGTCGCGCCGTAGTTTAATTCCCCATTGGTAGTCTTAGCCACATCTTCTGGGACGAGCTTCCCAGTATCTTGAGCCAATTGATTCTTGTCAACTTCGCGCCCATTGTCTTCAGCTTTCTCCAACTTATCTTCTAATTCTTTTGGCAGATTGCTTGGCTTTTCAGACTTTTCTTTTTCTTGAGCCAACAACTCTTCTTCTGTTTGTGGGCCTTCAGTAGTCTCAGCTGAACCAGGATTTTGAGCGGCAACTTCCTTGTCAAAATCGTGCCCCTCATCACTAGACTTCTTATCCAAATCAGCTAGTTCACTCGGCAAATTATCTGTTGAACCAACTCTTGCTTGATCAGCCAATACTGGGCTAACTGCGAAGAAAGTCGCTCCAATCATCACCGAAGCTACTCCAAGCGTAAACTTACGAATACTGAACTTACAGCGTTTTTCAAAAAATCGTTTATCCATGAACTCCTAAATCCTTTCATTTTCCAGTAAGCGTTTACATTTCTTTTTTAAAAAATACTCCTTTCTCTGAAAGTGCTCTGCTTAACTGTTATAAATAAAAATTAATTGTACTTTTAATATAACAAATAAAAAGGCAGAAAGCAATAGGAAATAGGTAAAATTCACTAAAATTTTCTCTTTTCTGAACAGTGTAAACGCTCCGAATTTTAAGAATCACTTTACAGCTATAAAAAAATTCTATCTCAAAGAATCTAATAAACAGTTTCATTTCAAAAACAGATTCTTATCGGATAGAAACCATCAAAACAAGGACCGAAAATCAGATTTTTTATCATTTTTTTGCTATGATTAGATAGAAGAAAAGCTAAGGAGGAGACAATGATATTAATTACAGGTGCAAATGGTCAGCTCGGTACCGAACTACGTTATTTACTAGATGAACGAAATGTGGACTATGTTGCAGTGGATGTGGCCGAAATGGATATCACTAATGCTGAAATGGTTGATAAGGTATTTGCTGAGGTCAAGCCAACTCTGGTCTATCATTGTGCAGCCTACACTGCTGTGGATGCGGCTGAAGATGAGGGAAAAGAACTGGATTTTGCCATAAACGTAACTGGAACTGAAAATGTAGCCAAGGCCTCTGAGAAATACGGAGCCACCCTGGTCTATATCTCGACAGACTATGTCTTTGATGGGAAAAAAAACGTTGGACAAGAATGGGAAGTCGATGACCTACCTGATCCGCAGACAGAGTACGGGCGTACCAAGCGAATGGGGGAAGAACTTGTTGAAACCCTTACGTCACAGCATTACATCATCCGCACTGCTTGGGTCTTTGGAAATTATGGTAAAAACTTTGTCTTTACCATGCAAAATCTAGCCAAAACCCATAAAACACTCACAGTGGTCAACGACCAACACGGCCGCCCAACCTGGACACGTACCTTGGCTGAGTTCATGACCTACTTGACTGAAAATCAAAAAGAATTTGGCTACTACCACTTATCAAATGACGCAACTGAAGACACCACTTGGTATGACTTTGCTGTTGAAATTCTTAAGGACAGTGATGTTGAAGTAGTACCAGTAGACTCCAGCAAGTTCCCTGCCAAGGCCAAACGACCTCTCAACTCAACTATGAGCTTGACAAAAGCAAAGGCAACAGGTTTTGTCATTCCAACCTGGCAAGATGCACTTAAAGAGTTTTATAAACAAGAAGTAAGAAAATAAAAGATTACGACATACATAAAAAGCAAGAGACTTTGAGTTCTCTTGCTTTTTAGTATGCATTTAGTTAATTACTTGTTGCGTTTTAGCATAGTTAGCCTCTACCGCTTCTTTTTCAGATTTCCACCAGTCTTGGTTATCTGTATACCATTTGATGGTCTCTTTGAGGCCTGCTTCAAAGTTGGTAAACTCGGGTTTCCATCCTAGTTCATCACGAAGCTTGCTAGCGTCAATTGCATAGCGAAGGTCGTGACCAGCTCGGTCCGTCACATGATCATAAGCATCAGCTGGTTGCCCCATCTCCTTGAGGATGAGTTCCAGCACTTCCTTGTTGTTCTTCTCGCCATCCGCACCAATCAAGTAGGTTTCACCGATTTGACCTTTGGTCAGAATCGTCCAAACACCTGATGAATGGTCATTGGTGTGAATCCAGTCACGGACATTCTTACCCTCACCATAGAGTTTTGGCTTGATACCACTCAAGATATTGGTGATTTGGCGCGGAATGAACTTCTCGATATGCTGGTAAGGGCCATAGTTGTTTGAACAGTTAGAAATAGTCGCTTTGACACCAAATGAGCGAACCCAAGCTTTGACGATCAAGTCCGAAGCTGCCTTTGTTGATGAGTAAGGCGAACTTGGATTGTACTTGGTTTCAGCTGTAAACTTCTCACCTGGACCTTCTCCATGACCTGGTAAATCTTCACGTAGAGGCAGGTCCCCATAGACTTCGTCAGTCGACACATGGTGGAAACGAAGGTTATATTTACGAGCTGCTTCCAATAGAGTGTAGGTCCCGATGAAGTTAGTGTAGATAAAGGGGCTCGGGTCATTGAGAGAGTTGTCATTATGGCTTTCTGCAGCGTAATGAACGATAGCATCCGCTTCAGCCGCCAGCTTGTCTACCAAGGCTGCATCAGCAATATCTCCAACAACCAACTCAACACGATCACCTAAAATTTCTTCAATATTGGCACGATTACCCGCATAAGTCAGCTTGTCCAGCACTGTCACATGGACGTCTGGAAAGTTCTTGTAAACATAATGAACAAAGTTAGAACCGATAAAACCAGCCCCACCTGTCACGACAATATTCTTGTATTCAGTCATTTTTATTCCTTAACTTTTTTACAAATCTTCTTTTCTTAGTGGTTTGACATCCTTAAGTAGGGGATGATGTTTATCAGCTTCTGAGACTTCTGCTGCTTCTAGGTTTTCCCACTCGATTCCCAAGGCTGGGTCTGCATAGTTGACAAAGGCATATTTAGGCTTGAGTTCAAGTGCCCAGTAGTCATTGACCAGATAGCTATAAGCAACTGTATCCGAGAGGACTTGGAAACCATTGGCTACGCCACGAGGGACAAAGATTCCTTTACTTGCATCAATCTCGGTCTGATAAACATTTCCAAAAGTCTCACCTTCACGTAGGTCAACCCAAGAACCCAAAACTTTCCCATTGTCTGCTACTGAGATATACTTGTCCCAAGGTTCGGCATGGAGGCCTCGAAGAACATTTTTACGAGAAAAGCTGACATTATTTTGCAGTTTCCCTTCAGCAAAGAAGCTTTCAGGAAAGCCAAGTGGCACCATCTTTTCCTTCTGGAAATTTTCCTTAAACCAGCCACGATTGTCTCCATGAACTGGAATGTCAAACTCTAACAAACCTGGAATGGCATCAATCTTACGCACTACAAGTGTTTTTCCAAAAAAATTATCTGTCATCTAAATTTCTCCAATCAAACGGAGCAAGTATTGCCCGTATTCATTCTTCTTGAGAGGTTGCGCCAACTTCAGCACATCTTCGCGGCTGATATAACCCATTCGGTAGGCAATTTCTTCCAGATTGGCAACCTGAACATTTTGCATCCGTTGAACTGTTTCGATATATTGGGAAGCCTCTAACAGACTCTCATGCGTCCCTGTATCCAACCAGGCAAAACCACGTCCCATAACTTCAACTGACAAATCCCCACGCTTCAAATAAGCATTGTTAACATCTGTGATTTCCAACTCACCACGTGCGCTTGGTTTGATCTGTTTGGCAATATCCACAACATCATTATCATAGAAATAAAGACCTGTCACTGCATAGTTGGATCGAGGATTCTCCGGTTTTTCTTCTATGGAAATAGCATTCATGTCTGTATCAAACTCGACCACACCAAAACGCTCTGGATCCTTCACTTGGTAGCCAAAAACAGTCGCACCCTTCTCTTTCTTGGCTGCCTTTTGAAGCATTCTGCTCAAACCAGGTCCATGATAGATATTGTCGCCCAAAATCAAGGCAACACTATCGTCATCGATAAATTCTTCACCGATAAGAAAAGCCTGAGCAAGTCCATCTGGACTTGGCTGTTCCGCATAAGAAAGTTTAATCCCAAATTCGGAACCATCCAAGAGCAAGTCCTTAAAGCGGGGTAAATCCTGTGGTGTTGAGATGATCAAAATGTCCTTAATCCCAGCCAACATCAAGGTTGACAAAGGATAGTAAATCATGGGTTTATCATAAACTGGCATCAGCTGTTTTGACGCAGCTCGAGTAAGTGGGTACAATCGGGTACCTGAACCACCCGCAAGAATAATACCTTTCATAATAGGCTTCCTTTCTGGCTAATTACCTATCTTATATTATATTTCATTTTGTCCCAAATTCCCTAAGGAATTTACTTCAATTTGGATAAGGCAGCTTTTAAATAGGCTCCGTCTCGAAGAGCAGCTCCAACTTTCCTAGCCTGTTCTGAAAGTTCCTTATAATCTTGAAGTGTCAAATCATCTAGTACTTTTTGGAGGTCGTGTAGAGAATCAACTGCTATCCCACACTGTTTGTCCAGTACAAAGTGGGCCAGAGCCGACTCTTTCCAAACTACGACAGGAAAGCCCGAAGCCAAATAAAGAGAGGCCTTATGCGAATTGTTAAAACGTAGGTAATTTCCGTAAGAACCTTGGCAAGTTTCTGAACTATCACCATCCCACACCAAACCAAAACTACCTTGAAGAGCAGCTGGGAGGTCATCCGGCATAAAGGAACCAAAGTAGGTAGTGTTTTTCAATGCACGACTTTCATCATAGCCCACTCCATACAAATTATAGGCTGGTTGGTCTGGCAAGTTATAAAGATAACCTGACTTTGCAGGGTTCAAATTTCCAGCTATGATAATAGGCTGGTCTTTTTGGGGATTTGGTTTTTCAGCAAAGTTAGGAATCAAGTAGTCAAAAATCTCCAAGCTAACCATTTTATCTGCTTGCACTCCTTGACCTACCAAAACTTTCTTCATGATATCGTTATGAACGATAATCCCATCTACTGACATCAGAGCTTTCTTCTCTTGGAAGTAATTTCTCACTTTATGACGGAATTTCACTTCCGAACCTGCTGCATGACGCAAAGTTTCAACATCATGGATCAACAGATAGAATTTTGCTCCTCTTTTTTGCGCCTGCTTGATGAGTTGTGAGATGAAAAATGTATGGTGGATAATAGGGAACTGAATCACCAATTCATCTCCAGCTCCCAACTGATCAAACACAGACTTGGTCGCACGATATTTGTGTTGTTGAGCTTTAAAGAAATTCATCTTATACCAATTCTCAACCTTGAGTTCCAAGTCCTCATAACCCTCTGAGATTAGAATAGCTTCCACGTCATTTCGTGCCTTACTCCCTGCATTCTTTTCGTGTGCATTATGCAGAAATGAATCTTTCAGATAATATTTCACCTTTTCTCCCCTTTATCTGTGATATTCTTAGATGATCCCTAGTTCTTCTTCTACCACATCCAATGCGCGTTCAACAGTTACATGCATATCATAGTATTTATAATCTGCCAAGCGACCACAGAAGATAACGTGTCCATTTTTCTCAGCTTCTGCTAGATACTGCTCGTAAATGGCATTGTTTTTGGCATCATTGATTGGATAATAAGGTTCATCACCACGTTTCCAATCAGCAGGATATTCACGCGTGATAACTGTCCTTGGCTGTGTTCCATATTCGAAGTGCTTGTGTTCAATAATGCGGGTATAAGGAATTTTACGTTCTGTATAGTTTACAACTGCGTTTCCTTGATAGTTATCCTCATCTAGAACTTCATGCTCAAAACGAAGACTACGGTATTCTAACTCACCATGCTTATAATCGAAGTATTGATCAATCATCCCTGTGAAGACAATCTTAGTTGCTGAAGCCTCCAAGTTCTCCCGATCTGCAAAGAAATCTGTACTGAGCTCTACTTCGATTCCGTCCAACAACTTTTCGATGATGACATTGTAACCACCAATTGGAATCCCTTGGTAACGGTCATTGAAATAATTGTTATCATAGGTCAATCGAACAGGTAAACGCTTGATGATAAAAGGTGGTAGTTCAGTAGCAGAACGCCCCCATTGCTTTTCGGTGTAGCCCTTGATTAGCTTTTCATAGACATCCGTACCAATCAACTTAATGGCTTGTTCCTCTAAGTTTTTTGGCTCAACATCTTGCATGTGCGTCGTCTGCTCAGCAATTTTGTCCTTGACTTCTTGGGGTGTCTTTGTCCCCCACAAAGCATAGAAAGTATTCATGTTAAAAGGCAGATTGTAAAGATGTCCTTGATAGTTGGCAATAGGAGAATTGATGTAATTGTTAAACTCCGCAAACTGATTGACATAGTCCCAGACCTTTTTATTGGATGTATGGAAGATATGAGCCCCATACTTGTGGACATTGATTCCTTCAACAGATTGGCAATAGATATTCCCACCAATGTGTTCTCGTTTATCAATCACCTTCACCTTCCTGCCACGTTTGTTAGCTTCATGGGCAAAGATTGCACCTGACAAGCCAGCACCGACAATCAAATAATCGTACATATTACACCTCTTTATTTTTGAATAATTGTTGTTTTATATCTTTAAGATTTATAACTTTAAAAATCAAAATGAAACTGACATAGATCATTGCTCCCAAAATAGCATACAATCCTACATTTATCATAGGTGATACATTCAGGAATTGTTTTACAAATAATAAGATACCATACATAAATCCCGATAAGACTATAATTTTAATCAATGAACCTAGAATCGAAACTTCTCTTAAATAGGAACGAGTATAAAATAACTGTATCCCCCAAACTAGCGCTTCTGTTAAGACAGACACGATTGCTGCTCCTATATAACCCAGCTTTGGAAGCAAGAGAAGATTTAATCCCACACTAACAATAGCAGGAATTGTTGTTGACAGCATAAACTCTTTATTTTTATTATGAGGTATTAATATTTGAATGCCCATAATATTGGTCCAACCAATAAAGAACATTCTAAAAATCATAATTGCTATCGCATTGCGTGCCTCTTGAAAATCTTGCCCCAGGAAAAAATTCACAAAATCATCATTTACGATTAACATTCCTGCCATAATAGGAAAAATAACTAAATTATAAATCAGAAATGACATCTCATGCATTTTGTTAACTGCTTTGTGATCTCCTGAGGATAAAAGATTTGAAACTCGTGGCAACATGACACTTCCTAACGAAGTCACTAGTGTTAGTAAAATATTAACAAGTTTCAAAGCTTGATCATAAATACCTACATCTCTTGTTGATGCAAGAGTTCCAAGCATAGTGCTATCTAATGTCACATAAAGAGATATGGCAATCTGAGGCAAGAATAACAAGATGACCGGTTTCAAATGTTTCTTAGCGTACTTCAAATCAAAACGTGGTTTCCCAATAAATTGTCTTGCTGGTATCCACATACTTAATTGTCCCAACAATTCAAAAATGGTAAGAAGAAATACATACAAGTATAAATCATTGGCTGATTTTACAAATAGGAAAATAGAGATGACACCAATCAACTTGACAGTAATGTTCCGCACTGTGATCTTTCTAAAATCCTCCAAACCTTGAAACAACCACGAAATATCCAAACCTTTTGATACTAAACTCAATCCTAAAATATAAGCTACTGGATTTTGCATTGAAGGTAATAAGAAACAAAGAATAAGATAAAGCAAAATGGACAACCATGTTGCAGCAAACTGGAGAGAATAAATCCCCCAAAAATTCTTCTCAATTTCCTTACGATGAGCTGAAATTTCTTTTGTGCCATAGTTAGCAACACCAAGAGTTGCAAGCAAGATAAAATAGGTAACAATAGAGTTAAAGTAGCCATACGTTCCTAAATCATCAGAACTAAAAATCCTTGTTATATAGGGAGTCGTAATGATAGGAAGGATTATGAGTAATAACTGATAAGAAAGATTATAGGCATAATTTTTTAGAACTTTCATATTTGACTAGATTATCTTAACCCTTCCACATTCTATTTTTTATTTACTCAATATTTCTCTCATCGTTCATGATAAATAGTCGACTAATCAATAGAATAAGAGGTGAGTAACGAAGTACTAACATCTGAGGATCAAACATACCATGTATTGCCATAATTCCTATACAAGCTAGTACGATATCTCTTCTTTTTAATTTAAAATAGGATACTACTCCTGTCAAAGCTGGTAACATAAATAAAGCAACCAATAAACCATCAATAACAAGTAGCTGAACAAATGAGCTATCAATGAAATTATAATCATTTGAAAAATTACCAAAAATATCAAATGTTTTAAATGATATTGGTTTACCTAAAATTGAAACCCCAAAATTATGAAATCCTTCTACACTCAATCTAAGGCGATTATGGGTAAATTTATCAGTCAAATGGTACAACACACCTGTTGAATAAAAGCAAAAATATAATATTATCATTAATGCTAACGTAAAACAATGATTCACTATCTTAGTTAACCAACTATTATCAATAATAAAATCTTTCTTAAATATCTTATTACTAAAAAAAGAATAAAGTATTATGAGAACACTCAAATAAAAAGGACTAGTTGTCCCTGTCTGTTGGAACATATAGATAGTGAGTATCAAAAAAGAAGTTAGCTCAAGGTATGATATTTTTCTTCCTTTGTACATCATATAACTACATATTGCAAAAAATGTCCTCTGAGAAGCAAAAGATACATAATTAAAACCTAAACTATAGCGATATCCACCATTAGCATTCATATACATATTAGAAATAATACCAAATTTACTAGAAAAAATCGTTATCACTAACACTGAAAAAGATGCATATGAGAAAGTTTTTAATAACTTCTTAAAATCAATATCTCTAGCTGAAGCAACTAGTAAAAGAACTGTAATATCTAGCAAACCATCCCTGTTTTTAGATACGATTAGCATAGATAATATGAATAATATAAATAGAATCATTTGTTTTAAATGATACCTAAAATAATTCATCGTATTTGAAAGATTAAATAATTCTTTTATAAAAACTACAGCAATAGTAGAGTATAGAGATAACCGATAAATCAATAATGCTCCATCTAACCTAACAAAATATGTAGTAGTAATTAATGAAGAAACTATAACCCACATAAATAAAGTTAATAGATAAATCTTTTCCGATATAAAGCGAGTACCATTCACTTATACTTTCCAAACCTTTCCATGTTTTTAATAAATCGAATACTCTAACAAACATTTCTATTATTTTTTCTTATTGACAAAACTCTGTATTCTCTTCAAAAGAATTACTATCGTATATAGTTTATTTTTTAACAAGATACGCATAAGAATTTGTAATTTAGAAGAAGAGCTATTTATTAGAGTATTTATATCGTCAATACTACATATCTTGCCAATAATTTTTTTCTGAGTGTTTATAGATATCTTTTGTAGCACTATATTCTGTATATTACTCATTAAAATACGTGATTTAAGTTCATCAATAAATACTTGGTCTGATTTTCCCCATTTAGTCAATAAGAATTCAATCTGGGATAATTCCTCCAACTGATAGATAATCCGCTGAGGATTATACTCCCTCATTGCAGAACCTTTCCTTCCAGATATATAAACATAGTAACAATTTGTAGATAAGATAAGATTCTCAACTAGATCATATACTTTTAGATTAAATCGAACATCTTCACCTAGTTCATGTTCTGAAAAAGCCAGATGATGATCTGCTAAGAAATCTCTTCGATATATTTTGTTCCAGACCGTATACATCATAGCAGTCAAAAATAGTTCTTTAAAAAGAACAATAAAAGTATCCTTATCAATAATGCCATTATAAGGTAAGACATTTGTGGTTCTTTTCAATTCCGTTAATTTTTTTTCCATCGAATGATGGTAGCTAAACACAAGTAAATCTACTTTAGAGTGAAGTTTATTTTCCATATCAGCAAATAGATTACCAACCAAATAATCATCTGCATCCACAAAGTAAACAAATTCACCTTTGGCCTTTGAAAGTCCAAAATTTCTTGCTGCACCTACTCCATCATTGGGAATATGATAGGCAGTGATTTGGGAATTTTTGTCGGCGTAATTATCACAAATCAGACCACTTCCATCACTTGAACCATTATCAATTAGTAATATTTCTAAGTCTTTATACTCTTGGATGACTATACTATCTATACATCTTTTCAGATACTTTTCTACGTTGTATACAGGTATGATTACTGAATATTTCATAATTTCCTCTAAATTATTTTTCGAATGTTCCCTTGTATTCTAAATGTAAATTTTAATAATCCCAAACGATGCAATAAATATTTTCCAAAATTCGGTTGATTCTTCATTTTAAATAGCGAGATTTTATTTTTCATCAATTCTTGCTTTATTTCTTCTAAAATATTAGCATGCTTTTTATACAATGTTGACTTATACAAACTCGATAAAATATGAGTTAATCCATCCACGTAATAAAGATGTAATATTTCTAAATCCTGATCATCAAGTCTTGAACGAACAAAATCTGAATAAAACTGTTCCTTATAAAAGCCAAACATATCACAAAATTTTTGCTCATTCCAAGATTGTGTTATTGAATCCGGATTGTTTATTAAGTAATAGTAATATTTTTGATTCGTAGCATAAACTTCCTTGGAAGTAAGAAAAAGCTTATAGTTAATAGCCAAATCTTCATAATACTGTCCAAACGGGAATTCAATGCCGTTATTAGTAAATAATGACTTCCTATAAATTTTATCATTAGCAAAACCCGTAATGTGGGAGTGCTTAAGCATTTCAATATAGGCACTTTTACCCGATAGTTCTTGAATTTTTTTAGGTTCTGGATTAATCAGAGCATCCTCCCCTTTTACAAATTCACGATTAAAAGAAATGATGTCAAATCGTTGAGTTTCAATGATGTTTCCCAATTCCCTAAATGTATTTGGTTCAATCCAATCGTCCGAATCGGGGAAATAAACGTACTCTCCTCTAGCATAAGCAATTCCAACATTGCGAGCATCCGATAGACCACCATTTTCTTTATGAATAACAGAAACAAAATCATAATTTTCGGCATACTCATCACATATATGAGGTGAGCTATCCATACTTCCATCATCAACAAGTAAAATATCATAATTTTTCCATCCTTGGATAAGGATGCTTTCGATACAACGTTTTAAATATCTCTCTACATTATATACTGGTATAACAACTGTTAACAACACTTCTTGTCTCATCATCTCATCCTTAATTTATGGCGAATAAAATTAATCGTCCACTTTTCTCTTTTAAATTTCTTTAAAAATGTTTTTTCTATATGTTCCCAATAGAATTTATTTTGAGTCAATCTCTGAATTTCTTCAATTGATAACCGTTGTCCTAAAACCAAGCGATTTGGTACAACATAAAATTCTTTTGAATTTATAAATTCCGGACAATCAATCAATCGCTTCTGAAAGTGAACATATAATGGATGTTTCACCTTAACCTGATTATCTATTAATTCAATGGACTCTAATCCCTCTTTTTCCGACCAGTAATAATAGCGTTGAGTTTTACCCTCACCGTAGTTTCTAAATGAAAAATTTGCAATATCAAGATCATCAAAATAATTCTTTTGTAACTGTTTTAAACAAGTTTTTTCAAATAGTTTTTGAATTCCTCTCGCTTCATCAAAGATAAAAGTTTGTTCGCTAGTAAAAACATTGCGGTAGTTTAATCGATAGCCTAAATCAATTCCAGTCATGAAAACTGTATTGACCTCTTCAGTATTCTTATAAATTTGAAGGTGTCCTAAAAGACCATATCTAGCATAATTTTTCGTAAAAAAGTCATTCTCTTCTAAAAAGTGATAAATATCGCCTAATAAGACATCTGTATCACAGAACCCCCAGTAATCATAATTCTCTAGTTCTTCTTTGAAAATGAAGCCATACGCAACTTTATAATCACATAATTTATACGGAGTGTCTAGAGAAATTTTAAAGTCAAATTTCGATTGAATCTTTTTCTTTAACGTATCAAAGGAGATATTTACACATGAGATATTCTGTGCATTTACTTTTGAAAATTGTTCAACCTTCTGATCGGTATAAATCAGAAAATCTATTCTTTTGTTACGTTTCGCAGTTAATAAAAAATAAGGAAAAAATTTTGGAAGGCGTCCAAAATAAGGAATAATAATCTTTATTTTTTTCATTTTGACAAATCCTCTCCACCCTTATTTAACCATGTCACTACATTGAAATAGCGGTGGTAGGTTTTCAAATCAATTCCAACATGTCCTTGCTTCTCAGCTAATTTAAAGTGGACCAATGAAAGTAAGTCACTATAATTCTTTGAAGAGAAAATAACCTTGCTTTCGTATGGAAGTTCTTCAAACTCTTCCATCAACTCATAAGTACAAGCATCATTATCATTAAACTTGAAATATAAATTATCCCAATGAATTCTTTCCAAACGACGTTGCCATTTTTGACTTGCTTCTTCTTCATCAGAATAATGCAAAAAATGAAGCTCAATATCATCAAGAAGTGCAAGAGGATATGTATTATCAAAGTTTTTAATATATTTCGATTCCTTAACAAATTTTAAGGAGATATTTCCACTCAAATAGTATTTAATATTTTTAAGCATCTTGATGTAATCAGGAGAAAAAACAAACATCCCAATAAAGGGAGTCTGATAGGGTAAACCTAACTCTTGGTAGACTTTCCCAGCCCAACAATTATCACTGATAATAGTGAACTGTTTGTTTTTTAATCTTCTCCTAGGAATAAAATTAATGATGGGATAGACAACTGGTTTTAATTTATTCTTAATTGTTTCTTTTATCATTTTTATAACTCTTATACAACTCCGAGAAGTTCTTGATATAACTCTCCAAAGAAAACAATTCTCTTTGTCTTTCTACTGATGCTTGGCCAAATTGATTTCTTTTCTCAGGATTCTCCACCAATTCTTGAATGAATTTTGATAGTTCTGCTGGTTGATTTGGAGTGGCCAGTAAGCCATTTATACCTTCCGCAACCATTTCGCAAACACCACCATGACGGTAACCAACTACTGGCTTGCCGCATCCCATCGCCTCTAGTACCACTGTCGGTAGTGGATCGGGATTGGTACTTGGTAAAACAAAGATATCAAACATATTATAAAGCTCAGTTGTATGCTCATAATAGTCAATTCGTTTGATTTGAGAGGCTACACTTGATTTGGCAATCTTAGACTCGAGCTCATCAACTCGCCACTCTTCACCCGCAAAGGCACTTCCTGCCAGAAAAGCGATGGCATTGGGATTCTGCTCCAAAATCGGCGTCACTGCTTCTAGAAAATCTCCTTGTCCCTTCCAAGCGTTTACGCGACCAACCATACCAATGACAAGAGCCTCTTCTGAGATAGCAAATTGTTCACGCACTGTGCTTGCTTGCATCGGATGATAGACCGCATTGTCCACTCCGTTATAGATAACCTGGACCTGCCCTTCTTTGATGAAGGGAGACTGATTGACATGGCTGGCAACAGCTTGAGATACTGTTATGATTTTATCCGCATAACGCCCCATCAAGAAGTTGATAAAATCTGAAACGGCCTTGGGCTTGACAATAATCTCATGAACATGCCAGATCAAGGGAAGTTTTACTTTTCTCTTGAGATAGATCCCTTCCAGAACGGCTGTCGTATTGTTATGAACAAGAACTATCCCATTCTCACGCACATATTGGGCGATTTTTTGAGAGTAGTGACGATAAGATTTCAGATATTCAAAAATCCCCTTAGGATTAAAGTATTTTCTACGTAAAATTGGATAATCCAACACGCTGACCTGAGCTCCAACCTGGCGCAAAGCTTCGACTAAAACACCGTCATTTGGCAGGAGGACGTGAGCTTCAAATTCTTTGGGATCCAATCCTTTGATCAATTCCAGTAAAACCTTGTCTGCTCCATACATTTCTGCACCAGCATGCAAGTATAAAATCCGTTTCATTCTCTATCCTTTAAACACTTCTTCATAATCTGACACAATCTTTTCCCATGTAAAAGCTGAGAGGATTCTTTGGCTTGACTTAAAATCCAAGTCAGTTATTGCTGCCTGATCAAATCCTTCAACTTCCTCAATGACGCGTGCCAACTCGTCTTTTTTCCAATAAATAGCCCCGTCTTCACCAACCTCACGGTTAAAGCCAACATCTAGCAACAAATTCAGTTTTGTAGATGCTAGAGCTTCCAGTAGAGAAGGGTTGGTCCCTCCAACCTCATGCCCATGGAAATAGGCAAAGGCATGCTCACGAATGTACTTGAGCAACTCTTGGTCATAGACAGTCCCAACAAATTTAACCCTAGGATCTTTGTCAAAACCAGTTTCCTGTAACAACTGGTCGTAAAATTTATTTTGCTCCACATTTGTGATGAGGACAAAGTCCTTCTTAGACTTGGACTTGACAAATTCACGAATCATAGCTTCGTAGTTGTTTTCAGGGACGAATCTCCCCACCACTAGATAATAGCCATTTTCACTGACTCCTTTTTCCTGATACCAATTCCGGACTTTGGTATCTTCTGCTTGCAGTCTTGAAGGAGCAGTATCCGTTCCATAGGCAATATAGGTGGTCTTTGGTTGATACTGTTTATAGTCCTCTAGGATATATCTTTCGATATTTTTGCTATCACATACCAATAAATCAGCATGCTTGACCATGAGTTGCTCTGAGAATTTCCAGTACTTACGAACTGGCAGGCTCCATTTTGCTCGTAGCCATTCATGACCATCTGGATTTACCAGCAACCGTCCACCGATCGCACGAATCTTTTTCTTGAGACCAGAAATAAAAGGCCCGATGCGACAAGCTAAAATGTAAAAAATCGGAGCCTCGTCCTTGTTTTCCTTAGCCAATTCAATAGCCTTGTTGACCGCCGCAATATCGTAAGCGATGGCACGAGCCGGTCCAATATTGGGTACATCGATGTTAAAACAAATGGCTCCATTGTGCTCAAACTGGTCATCCATGATGCCAGATTTAGCTGAATTTTCACGCATACAAGCAACATAGTATTGTATGTTGCTGTCTTTTTGATATTCGGTTAATTTTTCAACAAAGGTTTCAAATCCTCCATACTTAGCAGGAATCCCCTTTGAACCAATAATATAAACTGACTGTTTCATTTCTCTCCTAACAGGTTGAGGGCAGAAATCACTTCGCCCCTTCTCTCATAAATACCACTTTAACGGTCTTTAACAATATTTCAATATCTTTCCAGATAGTCCAATCATCAATATAAGCTACGTCCAGCTTGACAACATCATCAAAGTCCGTGATTTTACTACGACCACTCACCTGCCATAGACCAGTAATTCCAGGCTTAAAACTAAGACGACGTTTCTGTTCAGGAGTATATTTTTCATACTCATCAACTGTTGGGGGACGTGTCCCAACCAAACTCATATCTCCCATTAAAACATTCCAAAACTGAGGGAGTTCATCTAGACTGGTCTTACGGATAAATCTCCCTATCTTTGTTATACGAGGATCATCATCGACTTTAAACATACCACCTTGCATGGTATTTTGTGCAAGGAGCTCTTGTTTCTTTTTCTCAGCATCCACGCACATAGATCTAAATTTATAAAAAGTGAAATGTCGACCATTTTTTCCGATACGAGTTTGAGAAAAAATAGCGGGTCCGCCATCTTTTCGAATCACCGGAACCAAAACAATACTCACCGATCCACAAATAAGTAGTCCGATAATCGAACCTATGATATCAATGAAACGTTTAGCAGTGACGTGGCTTGTCTTATAAAATTTTGTAGAAAACGTAATGACATTCAAACCTGCCATTCCGCGAATCTTTTTATCGCTACCTAGATAGTTATTGAAAGCATTCAGGTTGACTGTCACGTCAATTCCCATTGTTTCAAAAAGAGAGATGAACTCCCCGATGTCGTACTCTTCACTTGGTAAATTGATAAAAACTTCATCAACAACTTCATGGGTAGCAAAGTCTAAGATGTTATCTGCAGGTACAATGGTTACGGATGCATGCTGAAAATTAGGCTGATCCAAAACACTGACCGCCACCAATTCCCAAAAAATATCTCCCGACTCTATCAATCTATCCACAACTTTCTAAACTCTGGATGTCGCTGTTATCAAGAATATCTTTTTACTCCCCTTGAAATTTGGAAAGATACGTCTCCTATAGCGTTTAATACACAGATTCAACAAATACAACAAAATAGAATGTATTGTCAAAAAATAAATCATGCCTCGTCTAGAGATACCAAAACGATCTTCTAAAAAGAAGTTTGAAATACTGATGGCTAAAGCAAAGAAAACGATATATTTTGTAGTGCTGATAAACTCAGCTAAATAACCCCTTTTAAAAAAATCACGCTCATAATCACTAATGTTAAAAACAACAAAATGCAGAATGAACAAGATGATAACAGAGGTGTTCACAATCTCTGTTTCTCTAACAAAACTAAGTAAATAAGCTAATATAACGACAAGAAAACTCTGGATTGCCGCCAAAGTAATCTTCAATCCTTTTTCTTCCACAATATCTTCCCCAAGCTATCTCTTATTTTTTACCGTAAGAGCCATAAGCTCCATATGATCCATATTTTTCAACC
This sequence comes from Streptococcus sp. CF10-1, assembly GCF_024295825.1. Classification (GTDB taxonomy): domain Bacteria; phylum Bacillota; class Bacilli; order Lactobacillales; family Streptococcaceae; genus Streptococcus. Next base: position 145,901 of record NZ_JANCPQ010000004.1, read on the forward strand.
GAGGTATTCAATTTATTCAGCACAATTCCTAAGAACGGTTTGCTTGTCTGTTCCAATTGCTCTTTGGCTTTTTGAATATCACGTTGGTTTGTTTCACCAGCTGCAGTCACCAAGATTGAAGCATCACATTTCTGAGTGATGATAGCCACATCGATCACAACCCCGATAGGAGCGGTGTCCACAATGATGTAATCGAAGTACTTGCGCAAAGTATCAAGCATAGTCTTAAAATTCTCACTTTGCAACAAAGCTGTTGGATTTGGGGAAACGGTACCAGCTTGAATGACAAACAAATTTTCAACATCCGTATCACATAATCCTTGTGATAAATCTGTTGTTCCAGATAAAAATTCTGTTAGTCCCGTAATCCTTTCACGCGATTTAAAAATACCTGACATGACAGAATTACGAATATCGGCGTCAATTAAAAGCGTCTTATATCCAGCACGCGCAAAAGCCCAAGCAATATTGGTAGAAGTAGTTGACTTCCCTTCCCCCGGTTTTACTGATGTAATGGAAATAACTTTTAAGTCATTCCCACTCAATTGTATATTGGTACGAAGCGCATTGTAATATTCCTCTGCTTTTCTTGCCTGATTCAATTTTTTGTGTGCGATTTCTAACGTTGGCATTCTTCTCTCCTATTTCAATTTATCCAGATTTGGAACAACTCCTAATAATGCAATTTGCATGACATCCTCAACGTCTTCTGGTCGTTTAACCCGTGTGTCTAGGAGTTCAATAAGAATAACAGTAGCAATCATCACAACTGCTCCAGCAAGAAATCCAATCATGGTATTACGACGAATGTTTGGTGAAGATGGCGAGGTTGCTGGACGAGCCTCTTCGAGTGTCGTCACATCTGAAACCCGTGTAACACTAATAATCTTTTGAGCTGCAACCTCCCTCAATGAGTTGGCAATACGACTTGCTTCTTCAGGTGCACGATCTGTAACAGAGATAGATACGATACGTGTATCAACCGGAACTGTTACCTTAACTTTTTTAGTCAAATCCTTTAGAGAAAGATCCAGTTTCAAATCCGTTGCAACTTTCTCCAAAACGTCTTGCGAAAGAATAATTTCGCGATAGTCTTTAACCAAGTAAGATCCTGCTTGCAAATCTTGGTTTGTTGGCCCTGACTTATCTCCCTGATTACGATTAACTACATAGATACGTGTCGTACTGGTATATTCAGGTTTTACGATAAAGCTACTGTAGGCAAAGGCTACTACCCCAGTTACGATCGCTACCAGTGCAATTAGAAATTTCCGTTTCCAAAGAATTTTAAGCAATTGAAACACATCAATTTCCATCATATTTTGTTCTTTCATTGTTTCTCCTAAATCAATTGATCCATTATTATTTTTCGTGGGTTATCTTTGAAAAGTTCCTTCGCCTTATCTTCGCCATACTTTTTAGCAATGATATCATAGGCTTCTTCCATATGAGGTGGTCTACGATCCAAATTATGCATATCGCTAGCAATGACATGAACTAGATCACGTTCCAAGAAATACTGAGCTCTCTTTTTCATGAATTTGTAGGTTTCTCCAAAGAGTTTTGGTTTCAAGACATGAGAACTATTGACCTGGGTATAGCACCCCATATCAATCAGTTCCCGAACTCGCTTTTCATTATTTTCTAGAGCATCATAACGCTCAATATGGGCAATAACTGGTGTAATCCCTAACATAAGAATATTGATCAGTCCTTTATGTATATCTCGATAGGGTGTATTCATACTAAACTCAATCAAAGCATAGTGACTATCATTAAGGGTTGGAATCAATTTCTTTTCCAATTTTTCGACAACATCTGGCGTATAGTATATTTCTGCGCCATAAACGATGACAAGGTCATCTGCCACCCCCTTGGCCATTTCGCGAACTTTCAAAAAGTTAGTTGCTATTTTCTCTTCTGGTGTCTCAAACATCCCTTTCCGGCGATGAGACGTGGAAACAATGGTCCTGACCCCTTGACTATAGGCTTCTCTTAAAAGGCTTTTACTCTCCTCTATCGACTTCGGACCATCATCCACATCAAAAACGATGTGTGAATGGATGTCTATCATGCTACTTCCCCTCCATCACATCCTTGATAGCTGCCTTGGCTGCAGCCAAGCTACTTTCATCAATTTCCATCATATAAAGGTTGCTATCTGGCATAGCGTAGGATGGAAGATCCGTTCTACCAGTTCCTTTTAAGTCTTGGGAATTAACCTTATACTGACCACCACTATCCAACTGTGTATTAATCAAGTCCATCATGGTTTCCAAAGGCATATTAGTCTGAAGAGAGTCTTGCAATCCTTGAATAATGTTGTCATAATTCTTTAAAGCCTCTGTCGAGGTTAGCTTCTGAATGATAGCAACAATGACTTTTTGCTGGTTCCGACCGCGATCGCGGTCTCCATCCGCTAGAGAGTAGCGTTCGCGGACAAAACCAAGGGCTTGTTCCGAGTCTAGATGGACATTCCCAACAGGAAAATGGTACTGCCCATGCAAAGAAGTGAAATCTTGGTCATTATAAACATCCACACCACCTAGAAGGTCAATCAATTTCAAGAAAGAGGTGAAATTCAAACGAACATAGTAGTTAATATCAACTCCATATAGGTTTTCCAAGGTATGAATTGATGAGTCCACTCCATAAATCCCTGCGTGAGTCAATTTATCCTTTTGATTATTTCCTCCGTCCGCAATCGGAACATAAGAATCTCGAGGTGTTGTAGTGAGAAGGATTTTCTTGGTATCTCGATTTACAGTCATCAAGATGTTGACATCTGAACGTGAAACGGAACTGATAGGTCCGTAAGTATCAATACCACTAATATAAATATTAAAGGATTGATTCTTAGATACCTTTGGTGCCGCAACATCCTTGGTTAGTTTTTTCGTATAGATTTTCTTAATCTTCGAAGCATAATCTGGATACTCCGCTTCAATGATGTTTTCAAAGACACTGTTCAAGACAATCGCTTTCGCATCACCTGAAATCAAGCTCTTATAGGCTGCTAAGTAAGAAGCACTCTGCTCAACTGTCAAGTCTTTACTCTGTGTCGTCTTAATATCCGCCACCAACTTTTGGATATTATCATTATCTGTTTCAGTCGGACCTGTTACACTATCCAACTGGGTAACGTTGTTGATTTCACTATCTTTTAAAACCACAACACTCATCGAATACTCTGAGTAGTTTGATGTCGCATTGATGTGATTGGTCAAACCTACAAATTGGTGCAGAGCAAATAGCGAGACCGAACTAGTCAACACCGCAAGTACCAAAAAGAAAATAGTGAACTTTTCGGCTTTCTTATATACTATCAAAAGTAGAGCTGCGATAGCAGATAGTAAAACTAGAACTGTAGCTAAGATATTGAGATGCCTAAAGGCCAGGATATTATGTCTAAAAATTAAGAACAACAAAGAGCCACTCAATAATAAATAAATGGCTAATAAAGCTATATTAATACTTCGTTTCACATTTCCTGAACGATTTCTCTTTGAACGTCTACTCATGGCAATCCCCTATACACGTTAATAATTATGATTATTATATCACAATCATGAAAGAAATTCCATCCATTTCTGCTATTATCAGCGTTTTCATTCATTTTTTCTTAGCTATATTTTGAATTTATGACTTTCATTAACGGAATCCTTGATAAAACAAAAACAAGGCCCCTTATTATGGGCCCCATTTCTGTTTTTATTTGATATGATTTTCAAACTCTTTTTGGCTCTTTTCGATAGCCTTTTTACTCTCTTCTTCCCACTTAGCCTTGGCTTCGTCAAATTGTTTCTTGGTAACAGGGTTCTTTTGCAATCTCATGTACTTATAATTATTTCCGTCACCCTTGATACCCACTAGGGAGTAGGCACGTGTAAACGGAGTTACCTTAGTTACAGAGGCTGTACCGCCATTTGACATAGCAGACATGATTAGAGAATTGTCAATCATCCAAGCTTGGGCTTCAGCGTATTTTTCATAACGCTTAGCGACATCTTTGTTCTCGGCATCTGCTTCTTTCAGGAGTTGTGTATAGGTATCAAGCCCCAAACTCTTGATGAGCTCTTGGTCTTCCTTGGCATCAAGACCAAAAATCTTGAGATAGAAGCCGGTTTCAGCATTGAAGGGATCTAGATAAGTTGATGGATCCTGGTAATCACCAACCCAACCATCAAAGTTTAGATCGTAGTCACGAGCTGCTGGATTTGGTGCTAGGAAGGCAACATTCCCAAAGTCATCTGTAGAAAGCTGTTGAACATCAATGACGATATTGTCAGAACCTAGTACTGTTTCAAGGGTTTGTTTAACCGAGTTCATACCAGAAACCGCATTTTTATTCGTCTGATCAACAGGGACATCCAAATGGATTGGGAAAGTCACGCCTTGAGCTTCCAATTCCTTTTTAGCTTCTGCAAATTTTGCTTGGGCCTTTTCCTTGTTAAAGTAAGCATCTTGAGCGTCTGCAAAATTGATACCTGACCACTCAGTTCCATAGTTTACAAGTTTAGAAGCTGTCACTTCTCCAAAGGTCTTATCTTCCACCTGGACAAATGTTGGTGGAACTAGAGTATTACGAAGGGTCTTGCTTGCTGCTTCTTCACCGTTAGATTGAGCAGAGTAGGCTGTTCGATCAATACCAAAGTTGATAGCCTGACGGAAATTTTTATTTAAGATAGCTGTTTGAGCTGATTTCTTTTGTTCGTCCGTTGTTTTAGCAGTATGATTATAGGTTTTGCGGTTGACGTTAAAGTTAAAGTACCAAGATGTCTTGTCTTGTAGGCTATAAACGATATTGTCTTGGTATTTTTCTTTTGTCTTGGCATAGTTCGAACTATTTGGATAGACTCCCGCAATTGAGTAGGCACCATTTTCAAAGTTTCGAATGGTCATCTCCTGATCTGACCCATCAAAGTAGGCTAACTTAACTTTTTCAATAGTTACTTTATCATGGTCATAATAGTGTGGATTCTTCACATATTCGATTGAAGATTTTGATGTGAAATCTTTTAACAGATACGGACCATTATAAAGGATACTGTCTGGTGTCAAGGTACCAAAGTCTTTATCCTTTGATTTCAAAAACTCTTCGTTGACTGGGAAAAGGATACTATTGGTTGTTTTTGAATTCCAGTACGGTTCTGGTCGAGTTAAAGTGTACTCGACTGTGTAATCATCCAATGCTTTGACACCAACAGTTGAAAAGTCATTGGTCACACCCGTCACATAGTCATCTAATCCCTTGATTGAATTTTGGATCAGATCCATGGCTTGCCCCTTGTTGTCCGCGGCATATTTGATCCCAGTGACAAAATCCTGAGCCTTGACTGAAGCATATTCCTCACCGTCAGCTGTATACCACTTGGCATCTTTTCTGAGCTTGTAGGTATAGGTCAAACCATCCGCTGAAACAGACCAATCCTCCGCAAGAGCAGGTACGAGGTTCCCATAGCTGTCATTTTCTAACAAACCATCTACGAGATTGGTAATAACGGCAGTGTTATCTGCATAATAATCTAGAAGATAGTTAAAAGTTGTCGGATTCGCACTAAATGTTGATGAATAAGTGCTAGTATCTGTGTTGGACTGTCCACATGCAGAGAGCAAAATCCCTGTAGCTAAGACAAGACCTGTCCCGATTAATCTTTTTTTCATTTTGATCATCATCCACTCCTTTATGTCACTTTTTATAACATAACCATATTTTATCAAATTTATTCAAAAATGTAAAGTTACCGCTTTTATGACAACTGGTGTCTCAAAACAAAAAAGGAAGCACAGTTTCCTGCAACTTCCTTTTCTGTTTATAGATTACTTGACGTGTTTTTCAAGTTCTTTTTGGTATTTGGCATTTGTTTCGATTTTTTCTTGTTGCCATTTCTTGAAGGCTTCTTCGTATTCTTTTGCAGTCACAACGTCCTTTTGTAACTCCAATCCTTTGAACACAAATGGGTCTCCCTTGATCCCGACTTGAGAGTAGGCTTTTGTAAATGGTACAGTACGGCTAACCGTTGGAGAACCACCTGAAGAGGCAACCGGAATCAAGAGCGAGCTATCCGATACCCAAGCTTGAGCTTTGGCGTATTTTTCATAACGCTTATTAAGGTCGCTGGTTTCAGCTGCAGCATCATCCAAGAGTTTCTTGTATTCGTCCAGTCCAACCTGAGCCATCACTTCTGGATCTTTTCCGCGAGTAATTCCCAAGTGTTTAAGGGCAGAACCCTTCTTGGCATCAAGAATATTGAGGTAGGTAGCTGGGTCTTGATAGTCTGGTCCCCAACCAGTTCCGTTCAAGTCATAGTCTTTTTGGGATGGAACTTTGGCTTGAGACGTAATGCTCATTTTCTCATTATCGGTCATTTGAAGGACATCGACAATGACATTTTCAGTACCAAGTGATGATTCGATAGACTGCTTGAGTGAGTTAGTTTGTTGAACCGCGATTACATCTGTTTGTTCAACCGGGATATCCAAATGGATTGGGAAGGTAACACCCTTAGCTTGCAATTCTTCCTTGGCTTTAGCAAAGGCTGCCTTAGCTTTTTCAGGACTGTAAATCGTATCTTTGCCATCTGTAAGGGCTACATCTTTCCACTGGTCTCCATATGAAACGAGCTCTGCCTGTGCCAACTCTCCAAAAGTTTTTTCACCTACTTGAACGTAGTCATGAGGTACTAGGCTGTTACGGATAATCTTGTTCGCGCCTTCTTCACCATTCAACTGAGCAGTGTATGAGTGACGGTCAAGGGCAAAGTTCAGCGCCTGACGGAAGTTCTTGTTGAGAAGAGCTTCTTTCGTTGAAGTTTTTTGAGCCTCGTCTGTTTTGGCTGTTTTATTATAAGATTGGCGGTTTACGTTAACAGTAAGGTAGTAGCTTGTCGCTTCTTGTGGACTGTAAACAATCTTATCGCCGTACTCTTGTTTAGTTGACTCAAAGTTTGAGCTTGTTGGGAAGAGACGAGCTGTTGTATAAGCACCTTGTGTAAAGCTACGAATCAAGGATTCTTGGTCTGACCCATCGTAGAAGGTTAGTTTAATATTGTCAATCTTAACATTGTCCTTATCCCAGTAGTTTGGATTCTTTTCATATTCAATGACTGATTTTGAAGTCAATGATTTCAAGAAATAAGGACCATTATATAGGATACCCGATGGGGTTGGTGCACCATAGTCGCTCCCTTTAGAATTCAAAAATTCTTCATTAACTGGGAGCATGGTTGCAGTTGTGACCTTAGAGTTCCAGAAACTTTCTGGTTTGTTGAGCGTGTATTCTACCGTATAATCATCAATAGCCTTAACTCCTACGGTAGAGAAATCATTGCTCTCACCACTAACATACTCTGCCAAACCTTTGATAGAATCCTGAATCAAAGAAAGACCATCTGATTTTCCGTCAGCAGCATGTTTAAGCCCAGTAACAAAGTCTTTGGCCTTAACTTCAGCGTATTCTTCTCCATCAGAAGTATACCATTTTACACCCTTACGAAGTTTGTAGGTGTAAGTCAAACCATCCTTTGAAACAGACCAGTCTTCTGCAAGCGACGGAATTAAGTTCCCATACTTGTCATTTTCCAAAAGACCATCAACAACGTTTGCTATAACGTCAGAGGTTGAGCTCTTGCTCGTCACACTATAGTCCAAAGAAGATGGATCCATAGCGTAGACATAAGAGAATGTCTTGGGAGCATCCGCTTTCTTTTCACTTTGCCCACAAGCAGTTAACAGTAGGGCTGCACTCAAAACAGCACCTGCTCCTAAGAGCCACTTTTTCGATTTCATAAGTAATCTCCTTAAAGATAGTGTTTTCACCATTATACCCTATTTTTTCATAAAAGCAAGGACTTTCGCCAGATTTTTTAGAAAATTCTAACAAATGTTTTTTAAAGATTTTTCTACACAATTTTTAGTAAAAAACCTCAAGCTTCAAAGTCTTGAGGTTCCCTTATTTTAATCCGTTAGTTCCACACAGAAAGCATCCCATGGAGCTAAGGTTTGTTTTTCAACTGCTTCTTTAGCAGTAGTGTTTTCAATCAAGATCGACTTAACTCTTCCTTCTACTGAAAAGTTTTGTTTTTCATTGGACAAATTAGCCACGACCAGGAAGCGACGGTCACCGTCCTTACGGATATAAGCAAAGACCTTATCAGCCGTATCGAGTAATTCAAAATCAGCTCGAATCAGCCAGCTATTTTCCTTACGGATTTGAACCAACTTCTGATAGGTATAGAAAATAGAATCTGGATTTGCCAGTGCTTCTTGAACGTTGATTGCTTCGTAGTTTGGATTAACTGCCAACCAAGGTTGACCTGTTGAGAAGCCAGCATTTTTGCTTTCATCCCATTGCATTGGGGTACGGGCATTATCACGACTAATGACACGGATGCTGTCCATGATTTCTTCAATCGGAACGCCTTTTTCAAGAGCTTCACGCGCATAGTTGAGGGATTCAATATCTTCTACTTGGTCCAGTGTTTCAAACGGATAGTTGGTCATCCCAATCTCTTCACCTTGGTAGATATAAGGCGTCCCTCTCATGAGATGAAGCAGGATTGCAAAGGCTTTGGCGGATTTTTCACGGTATTCTTGGTCATTTCCCCAGATAGAGACGATGCGAGGAAGGTCATGGTTGTTCCAGAAGAGGGAATTCCAGCCGTCTTCAACTCCTAACTCAGTCTGCCATTTGTTGAAAATTTCTTTTAATTTCCCTACATTTAGTTCTTTTTGATAGTGCCACTTAGGTTGCCCTTCCTGATACTGAAGACAGATATGCTCAAACTGGAAGACCATAGACAATTCTTGACCCTTTGGATCAGAGTAGAGCTTAGCAATCTCGGGCGTTGCTCCCCAGGTCTCCCCTACTGTCAAGAGATCCTTATCTCCAAAGGTCGCCTGATTCATTTCCTTGAGATAGGGATGGAGCATGGGACCATTATTAACCACCTTCTCATCAGGAATTTTCCCAATCATGTCAATAACATCCATACGGAAACCGCCAATGCCTTTATCAATCCAGAAGTTCATCATCTCGTAAATTTTCTGGCGTAGTTTTTCATTCTCCCAGTTGAGATCAGGCTGTTTCTTGCTGAAAAAGTGAAGATAGTATTGACCTGATTTTTCATCGTATTCCCAAGCAGACCCACTAAAGATAGACTCCAAATCATTAGGCTCATCTCGCCAGATATAGTAGTCACGTTCAGGGCTGTCAGGATTTTCACATGCCTCGACAAACCAAGCATGTTCATCTGAGGTATGATTGACCACCAAGTCCATGATAATTCGAATGCCACGCTTCTTAGCTTCTGCGATGAGTTGGTCCATGTCCTCCATGGTTCCGAAAATAGCTGCAATCGCTTGATAATCGGCAATATCATAGCCATTATCATCCATCGGACTGTCATAAACGGGAGAAAGCCAAATCGCTGTGATTCCTAACTTAGCTAGATAGTCTAACTTACTAGTAATTCCTGGTAAATCGCCAATCCCATCTCCGTTGCTATCCATGAAACTCTTTGGATAGACTTGATAGACTACGGCATTATGCCACCATTTTTCTTGCATCTTCTTACCTCATTATTTTAATAATCTATAGTCTATGATAGCGCTTTTTTAAACTTAGTGCAAGCGTTTGCTCAATCTTTTTGATTTCTTTTTTAGCTCCGTAGTTTCCTAACTCCCAATTTTTTATTATAATAGAGGTCAGAGGTAAAAAAATGAAAAAACAAGCTTTTAGTTCTGAACAATATCTGAATCTACAGCGCGACCACATTTTGGAGCGCATTAACCAATTTGATGGCAAGCTCTATTTGGAGTTTGGTGGCAAAATGTTAGAAGATTTCCACGCTGCTCGTGTACTTCCTGGTTATGAGCCTGACAATAAAATCAAGCTCTTGCAAGAATTGAAAGAGCAGGTTGAGGTTGTGATTGCCATTAATGCTAGCAACATCGAACATTCCAAATCACGTGGTGACTTGGGTATTTCCTATGACCAAGAAGTTCTTCGTTTGATTGACAAATTCAATGAGCTGGGAATTTTTGTTGGTTCGGTTGTCATCACACAATACGCTGGCCAACCCGCTGCAGATGCCTTCCGCAATCAGTTAGATAAAAACGGGATTGATTCCTATCTTCATTATCCAATCAAAGGATATCCGACTGATATGGACCACATCATCTCTCCAGAAGGCATGGGAAAAAACGACTACATCAAAACCAGTCACAACTTGATTGTCGTAACCGCTCCTGGACCTGGTTCTGGAAAATTGGCCACTTGTATGTCAAACATGTACCACGACCAACTCAATGGTATCAAGTCTGGTTACGCTAAATTTGAAACCTTCCCAGTCTGGAACCTTCCCCTTCATCATCCAGTCAACTTGGCCTATGAGGCTGCCACAGCAGACCTTGACGATGTCAACATGATTGACCCCTTCCATCTCCAAACCTACGGAGAAACCACTGTCAATTACAACCGTGATATCGAAATTTTCCCAGTACTCAAACGTATGTTGGAACGCATTCTCGGTGAATCTCCATACGCTTCACCAACAGACATGGGTGTCAACATGGTTGGCTTCGCTATTACAGATAATGAGGCTGCTATCGAAGCCTCTAAACAAGAAATCATCCGCCGTTACTATCAAACAGTTCTTGACTTCAAGGCTGAAAAAGTCGGGGAATCTGCTGTCAAGAAAATCGAGTTGCTCATGAACGACCTCGGTATCACACCTGCAGACCGTCAGGTTGCTGTCGCTGCACGTCAAAAAGCTGAAGAAACCGGCGGGCCTGCCCTTGCTCTCGAATTACCATCTGGTGACATTGTCACTGGTAAAAACTCAGAACTCTTTGGTCCTACAGCTGCCGCCTTGATCAACGCCATTAAGAAATCAGCTGATATCGCTAAAGAAGTAAAACTAATCGAGCCTGAAGTTGTCAAACCAATCCAAGGCCTTAAAATTAACCATCTCGGTAGTCGCAATCCACGCCTGCATTCAAATGAAATTTTGATTGCGCTAGCCATCACAGCTATGGAAAATCCTGATGCTGCGCGTGCCATGGAAGAACTTGGCAACCTCAAAGGTAGCGAAGCCCACTCAACCATCATCTTGACAGACGAAGACAAGAACGTCCTTCGCAAACTAGGTATCAACGTAACCTTTGACCCATTCTACCAATACGATCGCTTGTATCGAAAATAAAGAAAAATTCTCTTTCTAGCAAACTAGAAAGAGAATTTTTTCTTTAGGAGAAATAACTTAATTTTTAATTGATTCGTAATGGCTCAGCTGGCACTGTTAAGTAATAAGTTGCAGTCAAGCTTGCTTCACCTTGATTGACAAAAATCTCGATGGAATTTTTATCTAGAATAACTTCCAATTCCTTAGCTTCAATATCTACATATCGTCGGCTTGTATCCTGTTCTTCTTCCCCACGAATCTCTTGAGCAATATGGCTACGATCAATGTAAACTTGCTGCGCCTTACTATCATAACCAAATTCAAGATAATCTGTATCATTTCCTAAGCGGTAACGGCAATCTTTATCTATTTGGATTTGATATTGGCCTTTTTTAATAGGGAATTGTCTTAGTTTGCCATCTTCCAATCGGAGAATTCTAGGCACAGTCATGACACCAGCCCACTTGTGACCCTGATCATGAGTTGGAAGTGTACGCCCCCACATCTGCATCCAAGCAATCATAATACGACGATTTTGGTCATCTAACAATGTTTGAGGCGCATAGAAGTCCTGACCATGGTCGATTTCTTCTACTGTCTCAGGAATGAACTGTTTAGCTGCCCAATCTACCTTACCTGTAACCAAAACTGAAGAATTGATATTGTGGTAAGAATCACCCTCACGTTGATAACGCATTGGTGACATAATGATACAGTCTTTTCCATCTAACTCAAAGTAATCTGGGCATTCCCACATAAAGCCTTGGTGTTCTACCCCTTTTAAAAAGATGGATTCGAACTGCCATTCTACTAAGTTATCGGACCCTAGTAGAACGACACAGCCCACATTATCTTTATGTTTGGCAGCTACTACGGAGTAAAAGTGTCCATCTTTCTCAAAGAGTTTTGGATCACGGAAATCAGCAGCGATTAGCTCATCTGGCAAATCTGCTCCTGTTGCAACTGGATTTTGAGAAATCTTTTCAAAGTGAATCCCGTCGTCTGAAAATGCCATATTTTGCACTTGTCGGACACCGGTTTCTTCTTCGATGTGCCCAGTATACATGAGCCAGAGGCGATCGTCTTTGACGATAGCTGATCCTGAGAAGCAACCATTGCGGTCGTAGTCTTGGTCAGGAGCAAGTGCCACCGGCAAGTGCTCCCAAGTCACCAAGTCCTTACTTTTAGCATGACCCCAGTGCATTGGTCCCCAGACACTATCATAAGGATAGAACTGATAAAAGAGATGGTACTCTCCACGAAAATAGACAAATCCATTTGGATCATTGATCCAGCCAATCTCAGCTGAAAAATGTTCTTCTGGCTTAAATTGATGATTAACAAGATGTTTATTTTCTGCTATAAAACGATTGGCTTTTTCTACTGTAAATGTTCTATCAACCATAATCAACCTCTAGTTCTTATTTGCTTGATATTGATCATAGTATTTTTGCTTGATAGTGAGGTAGTCTGAAAGTCCGTATTTTTCAAGTTCTTTCTTATAGTCTTCCCACTCAGTATCAATATTGCCATTGACAATCCATTCAGCTCGTTTACGGTAGATATAATCATTCATATCTGCCTCGATGTGGGCAATCTTGTCCAAATCTTCCTGAGTCATGAAGGCTCTCGGATAGTTATTATCATTACTCATGTAAGGCACATAGTATTGTTTGATGAGATCTAAACGCCATTTGGCATCATCTGGCATAGTTGTCACTTTACCATAGTAAGAGTCCAAGATAGCAAGCGGCCCACCAACTTCAGTTTTTTGACGAAGTTCTGCTGGTGCAGTTCCGTTTAGTGGCAAATGTTTGAGGCTGTTAGTTGCTTGGTCAAATTCAAAGATATTTTGTTGCTTGTCATCTCCATAAGTTCCCCAGTTGTTTTGAACAGATTGAAGAGGTGCGTATTGGGCATCAATCCATTTAGCTGTCAATTCAAGGTTTTTGTTGACACTAGTGATGACCATCTTATCACGCGCAAATCCCATACCATTTGTACGAGCTACATGTTTTTGACCACTTGGACCAGCAAGGACAGGTAAAACATCATAGCTATCATTGCTTCCTGTGACATTGTTCTTGTCCCACGTGAAATAAACACCGTATTTTTGATCATGACCTTTAGCAATATAACCATTCCAATCGTGTTCAAAAGCTTCCTTATCAATCAAGCCTTTTTCTTGCAATTGACGGATGAATTTCACACCTTCTTTATAGTCATCGTTATCTGCTGTAAAGTCAACTTTCCCATCATTTCCAACTACGATATGATCATCGTTATCCCCGACACCAAAGGCTCCAAAGAGGAATTTAAAGTCTTCATTTCCGTTTCCACTGATAAAAGTAAATGGAATTTCGTCTGCTTCACCGTTCCCGTTTGGATCTTGCGTTTTAAACGCTTCTAAGACTTTGATAAGTTCATCAGTAGTTTTTGGCATTTCAAGCCCAAGTTTTTTAAGCCAATCTTTGTTAATCCAGGCCATATCGTTAACACTGTGGATAGACTCTTTGCCAGATCCAAGTTCTTCAATCCATGGGAACGAATAGATATGTCCATCAGGTGCTGTCATCAATGCCTTATATTCTGGATTTTCATCCATAATTTTTTTTAGATTTGGCATGTATTTTTCAATTAAATCTTCAACTGGAATGATAACCCCTTTCTTAGCCCCCAGTTCATCAAGTCCACATCTGAAGCACCGTCATTGTGGATAGCGTCTGGCAAATCACCACTAGAAATATCCAGGTTTCTCTTTTCTGCAAAATCTGATTGGTAGTTGGTCCACTCAATATGAACCCCTGTTTCCTTCTCTAAACGTTGCAAAATCAGCTTTTCATTTGGGTCTTTAGGAGCTAGTGGTGAGCTAGCAGTCATAAATTTCAAGGTTTTTGTTTCTTGAAGTGGGAATGTTACGCCCTCCAACTTATAATCTGGACTAGAAGCTGTATTTTTAGAGCCACAGGCTGCAAGCACCGCTAAACTAGCTGTCAACAAAACTGCTGATTTTGAGAATGTTTTGAATTTCATGATAAAACTCCTTATTTTTTTCTATTTTATTAACCTTTAAGTGAACCAGCCATAATTCCTTTATCAAAGTATTTTTGGAAGAATGGATACATAACGATCAATGGTAAGCTTGAAATGACAATGGTTGCATATTTGATCAATTCAGCCAAGCGTTTCATTTCATTCATGGCTGCCTGCGCTCCAATCATGTCCTGACCTGGTTGGCTTTGAATGAGAATTTTACGAAGAACCAGTTGCAATGGTTCCAAGTTTGGATCCTTGATATAAATCATTGCATCAAAGTATGAGTTCCACTGACCAACAAAAGCGTAAAGAAAGAGAACGAACATAATTGGTTTTGCAAGAGGAAGCATGATTTTAAAGAATATCTGTAAATCATTTGCTCCATCAATGACCGCAGCTTCAACCAATTCTTCAGGCAATCCTTGGAAATAAGCTCTAGCAAGAATAATATTCCAAACATTGATTGCACCTGGTACGATAATAGCCCACGGGGTGTTGAGCATGCCCAAATCTTTTACCAATAAGTAAGTTGGAACCAAACCTCCACCAAAGAACATGGTCACAATAAGGAAATAGTTAATCCAACGACGCCCTACTAAATCTTTTTTAGATAAAGGATAGGCAGTGAATACCGATAGTAAGACTGTCAACGTTGCAAAGCCAAAAGAATAGAGCAATGAGTTAATAAAGCCTTTTAGAATGGATTGGTCACTAAATACACGCTGATACCCTTCTACTGTCCAGTCCGCTGGATTAAAACTAATCCCCCTACTAACCAAAACTTTCGGATCCATAAAGGATGCCACTACGATATAAAGTAAAGGAAGCAAGGTAATCAAAACGATAAAGACAATAATGATTTTGTTTAAGAGCAAGATACGTCTATCAAATTTTGTATCCATGATCGAATTTTTCATGTTTTCCTCCTTAAATTCCTTCACCATTATTCATACGTTTAACGATTTGGTTAACAGCGACTAGCAAGACCACATTAATCACTGCATTAAACAAACCGACAGCTGTTGAGTAAGAATAATCTCCCGACACAAGACCAACTTTATAGACATAGGTTGAGATAATTTCAGATGTTGGAAGGTTTAGAGATGTTTGCATCAAGAAGGCCTTCTCATAACCGACATTCATAATGCCACCTGCCGCCAAGATAAACTGGATAACCATGATTGGCTTCAAAGCAGGAAGGTCAATATGCCAGATTCGTTGGAAAATATTAGCACCATCAAGTCTAGCGGCTTCTACCAAGGCAGGATCGACGTTCACCAAGGTCGCTGTATAGAGTGTCGAAGCCCAACCCATTCCTTGCCAGATACCACTAAAGATATAGAGCGGACGGAAGAAGTCTGGATCCGTTAGAAAATCCGCTTTGATACCAAACATAGAAAGAAAGCTATTGATTGGTCCTCCAACTGAAAAGAAGAGGAAAATCATTCCGACAATAACAACTACAGAAATAAAGTTTGGAGCATATAGAATAAGCTGAATCCGTTTCTTAACTTTTTCACTCAAGAGCTGATTGAGCATAATCGCAAGTATAATTGGTGGTAAAAAACCAAGCAACAAGCCATAAACACTCAATTTAAGAGTATTAGCCAACAAGATTCCAAAGTTGGGTGAAGACAAAAATTTTGTGAACTCAGAAAATCCTACCCAGTCACTTCCCATAATTCCTTTTAGGGGATTATAATCTTTAAAGGCTATCAAAACACCATACATAGGAATGTACTTGAAGATAAATGTCAAAACTAAACCGGGGACGGTCATCAATAACAAGAGTTTCTGTTTCTTGATTCGTTCCCAAAGAGAAACTTGCTTCGCTTTGCTATTCATAGCAACCTCCTTTTTGAAACGTTTCAATTTTGTTTCAGAAAAGATAGCGCACGGCGCTCTCTAATCATTATTTGAAACGTTTCAATTTTGTTTTAAAAAATAAATCTCTTTTATTTGACTTCATTTTAACATTGATAGCGTTTTCTGTCAAGACTTACTTTTATTTTTTTGTTGTTTTTCCTTTAATAAATGCTACTGGTAAGATTGTCTGTAAATTAACAGTCTTTCCATCAAGAATATCAAACAAAATACGAACAGCTTCTTTTGCCATTTCTTCCAAAGGTTGTTTAATTGTTGAAAGTAGATACTCTCGACTCTCAGCCATTTTTATCCCATCATATCCAATGATTTGTACATCATCGGGGATATGTTTACCATTTGACTCTAGTATTTCAATAACATCTAAAGCTGCAAAATCATTAATGGCAAAAATTCCGTCTATGGAACGATTTTCTGCCAAGAATTGTTCTAACTTTCCGTGATAATCTGCAACGGTTTCATCTAGGTCAAAAATACTAAAGAGTATGTTTTTTTCTTGGACATATTTCTCAAATGAAGTCCTACGTCGTTTAGTTTCATTAATGGTTGTATTGTGTCCACCTACAAAGGCCAAATGCTGACAGCCTTTTTTAATTAGTTGCCTCGCAGCTTCTCGTCCACCTGCATCATTATCAGAAGATACACACGGGATCTCAAGATCTGAGTAGGTACGGTCAATACTAACAAAGGGAATTCCTGAAGTTAGGTAGTTCTCAATTGGACTATAGGTAATGGCAACAATTCCATCAACCTTATTATGACGCAACATCTCAAGATAGTCTTGCTCTCTATTTGTACCATTTATTGAACATAAGAGTAATTTATTATTTCTCTTATACACTTCATTTTCCACATGCATGGCAAATTCAGAAAAAAATGGATGCCAGATACTTGGTACAATTAGAGCTATCGTATCCGTTCGGTTTCTTTTCATTCCTCTTGCATAGTAGTCTGGAATATAATTCAAGGTTTTAATCGCTTGTTCCACTTTTTTCAAGGTTACTTCTTTGATGCCTTTTTCTTTGTTGATCACACGTGAAACAGTCCCAACGCTAACTCCCGCTTCTAGAGCAACATCTTTCATGGTAATGGATTTTTTTTGCTCTACCATATTCTCACCTCCTTTTAATATATAGTATCATGCAAGCGTTTTTTTAGCAACTATTTCTTATAAATTCCCTCGTTTTCTAACTATCCTATAAGCAGTAATATGTCTCAACATCCCCCTTTATGATATAATGAAAGAAGAAAACTGAAAGGAACTACCATGTCAAAAAAAGTTATTGTTGAAAGTTTTGAACTTGACCACACTATTGTTAAAGCCCCCTATGTTCGCTTGATTGGGGAAGAGACAGGACCAAAGGGAGATGTCATCTCCAACTTTGATATTCGCTTGGTGCAACCAAACGAAGACTCAATCCCTACCGCTGGCCTTCACACCATTGAGCATCTCTTAGCCAAACTCATTCGTACCCGTATTGATGGCATGATTGACTGTTCACCATTTGGTTGCCGTACAGGCTTCCACATGATTATGTGGGGTCAACATACCAGTGCTGAAATCGCGGCTGTTATCAAGGATTCTCTCAAAGAAATTGCTGAAACCACTACTTGGGAAGATGTTCCTGGAACAACCATCGAATCTTGCGGAAACTACAAGGACCACAGCCTCTTTTCTGCTAAGGAATGGGCGAAGCTCATCTTGGAACAAGGAATCTCAGATGATGCCTTTGAGCGTCATGTCATCTAAACACAAAAGGAACCAGCTTTTTAGCTAGTTCCTTCTTTTTTTATTCTCAAAATCGCGAGTTAGGCTTTTTCACGAATGACCAAAACGCCATCTTCCATATCTGCTTCCAGATGTTTGGCATCTAGATGATCCAAGTGGAAGTCCGTCACCTTATCACGAATTTGTTGTTCAACCACGCGACGGAGAGGACGAACACCCATAACTTCGTCATAACCTTCTTCTGTGATAAAGTCCTTAGCCGCTTGACTAACTTCCAAATCAATGTCTTTCTTAGCCAAGGTTTGGTTGACTTCAGCCAACATCAAGTCCACAATCTTAGAAAGGTCTTCCTTATTCAAGTGTGAGAACTCGATAACTGCGTTAAAGCGATTGAGGAATTCTGGACGGAAGTATGGTTTCAAACGATCCATCAATTCTGGTTTATCCGCATCTTCCGTCAAGTTAGCTTCATAGCCAAATCCAGCATTTGATGTCGCGATAATGACAGTGTTCTTGAAGTTCACTGTATTTCCTTGACCATCAGTCAAACGACCGTCATCCAAGACTTGGAGGAGAAGGGTAATGACTTGAGGATCAGCCTTTTCAATTTCGTCCAAGAGAATGATAGAGTAAGGATTGCGACGAACACGTTCTGTCAAGGTATTGCTATTGTCATCATAACCCACATAACCTGCTGTTGTACCGATTAACTTAGAAACGGCTGTGCGGTCACTGTATTCAGACATATCCAAGCGGATGATCGCATCCTTGGTTCCAAACATATCGAGCGCCAATTGCTTAGCAAGTTCTGTCTTACCAACCCCAGTAGGCCCTACAAAGAGGAAGCTACCGATTGGGCGATTGCCTTCATCAAAACCAGCACGGTTACGACGGATAGCACGAGCCACTGCTTCTACTGCCTTATCTTGGCCGATAACCTTGTGTTCCAAACGATGGGCCATATCTTTCAAACGTTCGATGTCTGATGCTCCCATTTGTGATACCGGAATACCAGTCATACGTTCTACAGATTCAGCCACATCGTTGACACTCGCGGTCACTTTCATATCTTCTGTGTGGTTTTCGACTTTTTTCTCTAATTCAGCAATACGTGTCTTGGCATTGAGAGCTGCTTCGAAATCTTCTGCCTCAACTGCTTTTTCTTGCTTGTCCTTTTCTGCCTCGATTTCCCGTTCAACAGCATGCACATCTGTTACAGGATGTTGAGCTGCCAAGTGAGCTGCCGTTACATCGACAAGGTCAATAGCCTTATCTGGCAAGCTGCGTTGAGGAATGTATTGGACAGAATAATCCACTGCTGCTTTCAAAACTTCATCTGGCAAGACGACATTGTGGTGTTGTTGATAGAGGTCACGAATTCCTTGAAGGATTTTAAAGGTATCCTCTGCTGAAGGAGCATTGACCTTCACTTCGTTGAAACGACGAGCAAGTGCTGCATTCTTCAAGATGGTATTACGGTATTCGTCTTGAGTTGTCGCTCCAATAACGGTCAATTCACCACGAGAGAGAGCTGGTTTGAGAATATCTGCAAGACCTTTAGAACCACTATCACCTCCGATTGAGCCAGCGCCAAGGATTTGGTGAATTTCATCAAAGAAGAGGATAATATTTCCTGCTTCTTTCACCTCGTTGACTAGGTTTTGAACATTTTCTTCAAAGCTACCACGGTATTGAGTACCAGCCTCAAGACCTGAGATATCAATAGAAATAATTTCCTTGTTCTTAATAGCAGCCGGAACATCTCCGTTCACAATGGCCTGTGCTAGACCTTCGACAACTGCGGTCTTACCAACACCTGCATCTCCGACAAGTACAGGATTATTTTTCGTACGACGTGAGAGGATTTCAGCTGTTTCTTGAATTTCCTTGTTTCGTCCGATAACAGGATCCAACTTGCCCTCACGAGCTTCCGCCGTCAAGTTACGACCTAGCTTAGCAAGGACGCCGTCTTGTTTCATACCTGAAGCATGTTGTTGCATTTGCGCATCAGATTCTGCATTTCCTGGTAATTGTCCCGTTGCACGATAATGAGCAAATTCCTCAGGGGTCACTTCTCGTCCATTTATCAAGTAGCGACGGTTTTCAGAACTATATCCTCGCATACCACCCATCAATTGGTTAAATAAATCATCCATGTTGTTAAAGTTATTAAAGTTGTTGTTCATATTTTTTACCTCGTTTATTGTTAATTATTTGCGATATCTGATATTGACTATCTTTGACCTTTGTTTTAAAAATTTTAGACTAGCTAACTAGCTACCCTACGTATAATTTCTGGTTTTTCTTTTTTACATAAGCCTTCTATAATCTTCTTTTCAAAATCTCGTAGGTTTAACATAGGCCTCACCCCTTTCTAGGGTATCTATCATACATTTTCAAGAAATAGAATCATTGAAAATGAGGTTTTCTAAGGAAGTCATTTTCCTTATGTTTCTACTATACCACTTTGGTCAGTAAAAGTCAATAACTTTTTTGACTAAATTTGACTATTTTTTGAAAAGTTTTTAAAGCACAAGAAAACCAGTTAGATTAACTGGCTTTCTTTCTATATTCTAATTGAATATTAGCTCAATGCATCATCCATTGAGAGAACTTCGTGGAAGACACGTTGTGTCAATTCAGTTTTTTGTTCTGGAGTGAGGTATTTGGTATTTACACAGTATCCTGAGATACGAACGATGACATCTTCGCCATTCATAATCTTGTCATAAACATCTTTCAAGTCCATAACGTTCAAGTTACAGTGTTGTCCACCGTTTTCGAAGTAACCATCAAGGATTGTTACTAAGTTATCCACTTGTTCATCACGAGTCTTACCAAGAGCACGTGGAGAAACTTGAGTTGTTAATGAGATACCGTCAGCTGCGTAACCAAAGTCTAGGCTAGCAAGTGAGTTCAAGTTTTGCAACCATCCACCTTTAGCTTTGTTAGATGGGTTAGCACCAGGTGAGAAGAATTCAAGTTTAGACAAGTTCACAGAACCATCTTCGTTGAGGTATACACCTTTGTGGACTGGTGAGTTACCAGTTTGTTTAGAGTAAGCAACGTTAGATGTGATGGTCAAAAGTGATACTGTAGCTTCTGCGTTCTTGTAGAGTTTGTGGCTACGTAGACGAGTTGTGTAAGCTTCGATCAACCATTCTGCCAATTCGTTTGAACGTGGGTCATCTTCACCCCAACGTGGGTATTCACCGATTGTTTCGTAATCGTAGATGTAGCCATTTTCGTCACGGATTGGTTTAACGGTAGCATATTTAATCGCTGACAATGTATCAACAGTGTTAGCAAATCCACAGATACCGAATCCCATATTTGCACGTTGTTTAGTTGGCAAGAAGGCCATTTGAACCGCTTCGTAGTTGTACTTATCAGTCATGTAGTGGATGATGTTCAAAGCATCTACGTAAGTGTTAGTCAACCAGTCAAGAGATTTTTCAAAGTTCGCTTTAACTGATTCGAATTCAAGAACTTCGTCACGGATAGGATCGATGTCAAATACTTTGTAGTCTTTGTGAACATCGTCGTAACCACCGTTCAAACCAGTAAGAAGGGCTTTAAGAACATTTACACGAGCACCGAAGTACTGGATGTTGTGGCGTTGATCTTCATTTTCTGGGTCAAGCGGTGACACACAGCATGAGATACAGCTCATTTCTCCGTATCCGTCTTTAGCCATTGTTGTTACACCTTCGTATTGGATAGAAGAGTGTTTGTGGCTCATATGCATACAGTAGCGACGGAAGTTGTATGGTAATTTGTCAGTCCAAAGAACTGTCAAGTTTGGCTCTGGAGAGTTACCGATGTTGTCAAGAGTGTTCAAGAAACGGTAGTCCATCTTAGTAACACGGTGACGACCGTCGTTACCCATACCAGCCATAGAAGTTGTGATGAAGGTTGGGTCACCTGAGTACAATTGGTCATAAGCTTTTGTACGAGCAAATTTAACTGTACGAAGTTTCATAACGAAATCATCAACGAATTCTTGGATTTCTGATTCAGTAAATGTACCACGAGCAAGGTCACGTTCTGCAAAGATGTCCAATACGATTGGTACACGACCTAGAGATGTAGCAGCACCGTTAATCACACGGCAGACAGCCATGAAAGCAATGTTAACCCATTGGATTGCTTCTTTGACGTTCATCGCTGGTTTGCGGACATCAACTCCGTAAAGGTCACCCAAGCGAACAACTTGTTGCAATGCTTGGTATTGAAGGTTTACTTCTTCGCGAAGACGGATTGTTTCTTCATCAATTTCTTTAATTGCATTCCAGTCGTTTACTTTTTCTTGCATCAAGTAGTCTGCACCGTAAAGAGCAAGACGTGCGTAAACACCGATGATACGTCCACGTGAGTAAGCATCTGGAAGGCCAGTTACAGTGTGAGCGTGACGAGCACGACGGATATTTGAAGTGTAAGCACGGAAGATACCGTCGTTAACTGTTGTTACGTATTTTGTGAAGATTTCATGAACAGCTGGATCTGGTTCGTATCCATTTTCTTTCAAAGTAGTTTCAGCCATACGGATACCACCTTTTGGCATGAAGTTCAATTTGAAGAGTTCATCGTTTTGGATACCGAAGATCAATTCGTTTTCTTTGTCGATAAATCCAGCAGGAATATCAGCAATAGATGTTGGACGAGTGTCCATTGGGAAACGAGTTTCTTCGTAATGTGCTTTTGTTTCTTCTACGATTTTTTTGATGTGAAGTGAACGTTCTGTTGGTCCAGCAAGGAAACTTTCATCTCCATCGTAAGGTGTGTAGTTAGCTTGAACGAAGCGAGAAATACTTGCTTTTTCTTTCCAATCTACGCCTTTGAAGCCTTCCCAAGCTTTATCAAAAATATCTTGTGCTTCAACAACTGTCTTAACAACCATGTTAATGTCCTCATTTTTCTTTCTAGTAACAGCCATCTGTTACATTCATAAATCAAGTATACCACACAGTAACCGATTTCAACAAGAAGAAATCAGCCTTTTTAGCGCTTTCTTTTATAATACAGGCTGTTTTATGCTCTTATCTGTATTATATTTTTGAAAGTCAGATTGAACTTTCCCATTTTTTCAGAAAAAACGGTATAATAAGAGAGAAAATACGGCTAGAAAGGAAGCTAAATGCTCATATTTCCATTGATTAATGATTTGTCTAGAAAAATCATCCATATCGACATGGATGCCTTTTTTGCTGCGGTGGAAATCAGAGATAATCCCAAGTTAAAGGGTAAACCTGTCATCATTGGGAGCGACCCTAGACAAACAGGTGGTCGAGGAGTCGTTTCTACCTGTAGCTATGAGGCACGAACTTTTGGTGTTCATTCAGCCATGAGCTCTAAAGAAGCTTATGAGCGCTGTCCCCAAGCTGTTTTCATCTCAGGAAATTATGAAAAATACAAGACTGTAGGACTTGAGATTCGAGCTATTTTTAAACGCTACACTGATTTGATCGAACCTATGAGTATTGACGAGGCTTACTTGGATGTGACGGAAAATAAACTCGGTATCAAGTCAGCCGTCAAAATAGCCCACCTCATCCAACAGGATATCTGGCAGGAGCTACACCTGACAGCTTCTGCAGGTGTTTCTTATAACAAATTCCTAGCTAAAATGGCTAGTGACTATCAAAAGCCACATGGTTTGACAGTTATCCTCCCAGATCAAGCCCAAGACTTCCTCAAACAAATGGACATTGCTAAATTTCATGGCGTGGGCAAAAAAACAGTTGAACGCCTTCATGAAATGAGCATTTATACTGGTGAAGACTTATTGGCTGTTTCTGAAGTCACTTTAATCGATCGGTTTGGCAGACTCGGTTTTGATCTTTATCGAAAGGCTAGGGGCATTCATAATTCACCGGTCAAGGCCAATCGTATTCGCAAGTCTATTGGCAAGGAAAAAACCTACGGAAAAATCCTGCACGTAGAAGAAGACATCAAAAAAGAGCTGACCCTGTTGGCACAGAAGGTAGAAAATAGCTTGACTAAGCACGATAAGAAAGGGCGAACCATCGTTCTGAAAATCCGCTATGCCGATTTCTCCACCTTGACTAAAAGGAAAAGTTTGGCCTTAGCTACTCAAGACAAGGAGCAAATCGAGCGAACTGCGCATGAGATATACGATAGCTTGGAAGAACAACCACGAGGTATCCGACTGCTAGGACTGACAGTGACGGGGTTTGAATAAAGATAAAAGCTTGGTTCGTTACCGGGCTTTTTTAGATATAGTTTTTAGTATGAGATAGTTGCTTGTGACGAGTTTCTAAGTTGGCTGATGATTTTCATTAACTAAAAATAATCTTTTTTGAAAAAATACTGGACAAAGTTTTCTGTGTCTGTTATACTGAGTTTATAAAACAAAAAACCGCCCGGTCGGTTTTTAAAAAGAAAGGAGCAGAAATGAAGAAATCTGTAGTAGAAAAAACAAGCGATCACATCCTCAAGTTTAATCAGGAGCTGGATCGGCAGCGGGAAGGTCAGAAAGAGTTTTTGCAGCAGCAGGCAGAAAAACGTAAGGTGTGGCTAGAAAAGATAACACAGGGTGAGAATCTCATACGCTATTCTAAGTGGGGAGTCAAAGCTGGATATGCTGTCCTTGCTGGTGGCTTGCTGACTTCTGCCTTTAGCCCATGGCGAGGACTGGGTATTATGGCAGTAGGCAGTCTGAGCATTGCCTACAATCTCTGGCAAATTCGGCGATTGCAAAATCAAGAAAGGAGCAAGTAGCAGAGAAATGGCCTGTCTTAAGCATCAGAGTCAGGACAACTTAGAAACTAAAAGCAGCAGGCAGTAGCTAAACGGTGCTGATATAGCTTTTAGGATTATTTAGTCTATCTTTGCTTTTTATTTTAGGCAAGGACTAAAAGACTATGTTTTCTATTTGGCGTAGGTCTTTATTTTTTATAACAAAACAAACCGAATAGTCGGATTTTAAAAATCTGCGTTTCAAAACAAGCAATCATCTGAAAGACTGAAAGTAAAGGATGCTTTTGACCAGTTTTCGGATGACTTTTCACTATTCTACATTTGATAAGGAGTTATCGTATGAACAAACAAACACATGTAGAGCCAGAGGCAAGGCATATCCTGCCCTTTCTGTCCTGGACTTTTGGCATTACCTGGGGAGCCTGGCTGCTTCAGTATATTTTAACCGCCCTGAAGCTGACCAGCGGGGCTGAGCCTTTGGGCTTTGCTCTCAATTTCATCGGGGGCTTCGGACCGACCTTGGGAACTTTTATCAGCCTCAAAATTTCTCATCCTAAGAAGATGCTGGACTTTATCTTCTCCCATGCCAAAGGCTGGTGGATTTACATGCTGGTCTTCTGTCTGGTTCGGGTTTTGACCCTTTTTATCGCCAATCCTGTATTACCGCCGCTCAATGCCGTTCTGATGTTTCCTCTGGGCTGGACCTTTGTCACCTTTGTTGGAGGCGGGAACGAAGAGCTGGGCTGGCGGGGAGTGCTGCAGCCGGCTCTGGAGAAAAAATTCTCCTTCCCTCTGGCAACTGTCATCACGGCTCTGGTCTGGGTGGCCTGGCATCTGCCCCTCTGGCTGATTCCGGGAACGAGTCAAGGTCAGGTTTCTTTGCTCTTCTATCTCTCCTTTGGTATCTTGCTCTGTTTCTGTCTGGCAGTTCTCTACAAGCAGACGGCCTCTGTCTTTGCCTGCATGGCTTTTCACGGCTGCATTAACTTTGCTCAGGCGACGATTGTCGGCAGTGCTACAAATGGCGGAAGGTATCTCAGCTTCCAGGCTGCTAATCTGGTCATGACCGCCCTGCTGGTCGGCTGGTGGTATTGGAAGGGCAATCGGAAAGGGGCTGAGAAAGATGCAGGCTAAAAATCTTGGCAATCGCTCTTCTTCCAAAGAAAAAGGAGTAATCATATGAAAACACAAACACATGTTGGGCCAGAGACAAGGCATATCCTGCCCTTTCTGGCCTGGACTTTTGGCATCAGCTGGTCTGCCTGGCTGGCTTCGGCTTTCCTGAGGATTCCTATTATTTCCCAGGTCCTAACCATCGCTGGTGTTTTTGGCCCGGCCATTGGAGCCAAACTGGTCTTAGGAAAATCGTTCAAGGAGCTCTTGGCTTCTATCGGATCGGCCCGAAAAAGGACTTGGGTCCATCTCTTGATTTTGACAATTCTTTATACCCTTTCCATAGTCTTTTGGAGCCCGCTCCTGCCTGGTTTTAGCCTTCTCAGGATTGCCCTGATTTTTCTCATGACGACTCTTCTGACAGGCGGCAATGAAGAGATTGGCTGGCAAGGTTTTCTGCAGCCGACTCTGGAAAGACTTCTGCCCTTTTCGATAGCGACTGTAACAACTGGGTTAATCTGGGTTGTCTGGCATCTGCCCCTCTTCTTTACCCCCGGCAGCAGTCATGCAGGGACTTCTTTTCTAGTCTTTACTGCCGCCTGCCTACTCGCCCGTTTCTGGTTGGCGGCTCTTTACAAGGTCAGTCAGTCCATCCTTTACTGTGTTCTTTTCCACGGGGCCATCAATACCATTGGTGAAGGCATTTTCCTGGGGAAGGGGACGGAAAATCCGCTCTTTTTCCTAGGCTATATCTTGATGGCGGCTTACAGTATCTATCTTTGGTATCAAAGGGATCAGCAAGACAAGGCTTAAAGATATTTTTATGTTTTTGTATTTCTCCGGCTTTTTTGGTAGAATAAAGCTATATTAAAAACAAAGGGGAACAGAATGGCACAGCGAAAAGACAAATCCCAGGCCATGAGAGAAAAAATTTTATCAACAGCTTCACAGCTTTTTATTCACAACGGCTATGAAAAAACAAGTATACAAAACATAGCGCAAACAGCTAGTATTTCAAAAGGAGCCATTTATCACCATTTTCAATCAAAAGATGAAATTCTTTTTGCAGTTTTAAAACAGCGTTATCAATCGATGGAAAAGGAATTGCTAGACTGGCTTGAATCCACCAGTCATTTAACTGGAAGAGAACAGCTCAAAGAAATCTTTCAGTTTAGTTTAAAAAGTCAGAAAACTAACTACGAAATGTTGAATCACGCGCCTCTTGATGCAGAGTTCATGCTGACTACTATCCGTTACAATCTGCGTATAGGAACTCCCCTTATTGCAGATATTATAAAAAAAGGAATAGAAGATCAGTCCATTCAACCCATCCCCTTCCCTAATGAAGTGGCCGAGACAATCTTGCTTTTGACTAACTTTTGGGTAGAAGGAAGTATTTTTGAAAATTCTTCCGAAAAAATAGTTGATCGTATCTATTTCTTACAATTTATGCTTCAATCCATCGGACTAGATATTTTTGATGAATCTTTGATCCAAGAAATTTTAAGTCAATCAAATTAAATACAATCTTTTCGTTTACTTTTAAAGCCGTGGATAAACGTAGTACAAGGCGATATAATGATGTAATAAAAAATAAACTAAACGATTATAAAAAAATAGGATAGTTCCCCAAATGTTTTTTTGGCGAACTATCCTATTTTATTTTTAACTTATACAAACAAACGCACAAAACTATAGAGCAACAAGACACTACCGAGTACGATACGGTATTTACCAAAGAGTGTAAAGTCGTGTTTCTTCACATAGCTGGTCAAGAAACGAATGGCAACCATGCTGACTGCAAAGGCAACACCCATAGCTACCAAGAGCAAGAACAGTTGTCCAAAACTCAAGAGTTGACCTGCTTTAATAAATTTAAAAATCTTCAAAGCACTAGCTCCGAACATAACAGGAATCCCGAGATAGAAGGTAAACTCTGTTACGACAGAGCGGCTCGTTCCATTCAATAAACCACCAACAATCGTCGCACCTGAACGGCTCGTTCCCGGGAAGAGGGCGAGGACTTGGAAGAGCCCAATGTAAAGGGCTGTTTTATAAGGCAACTTGTCTAACTCTGTTACTGTTGGTTCAATGGCTTGCGCCTTATTTCGTTGTTCAAGATAGATAAAGGCAACACCATAGATAATCAACATGATCGCAACTGAAACCATGTTATGGAAGTTAGCATCAAACCAATCATCTAGTTTAAAAACCAATAGCAAAGGCAAGGTTGCAACCAAGACTTTTGACCACAATTGCCAAGTTCTACGAACTTCGACCTTAGTTTTACCAGGTTTGAAAGGATTAAGCTTGTTAAAGTAAATGACCATAACTGCTAAAATGGCACCAAGTTGAATGACAACATTAAACATGGACATGAAGGCTTCATTCTGGTCCTTGTATTGTACAAATTCTTCAACCAAGATCAAGTGGCCAGTACTTGAAATGGGCAACCATTCTGTAATTCCTTCAACAATCCCAAAAAAGATTGACTTCAAAATTTCAATAAAATACATACATTACTCCTTTTTCTGTCCTCTATTATAACATAATTTCAGATGTTGCGATAGATTTTTTAGAAGGCGCCGATGCTACCACCGCCACCTCCTCCTGAGAATCCTCCACCTGAAGAACCACTTCCGGAAGATACAGAGTAATTGCTAGCTGTATTTGCGACAGCAGTATATTGCTTGATTTGTGCAGTTGAGGTGTAGAACTGTGAGTGCCAACCATAGGCTACATAAAGATTCAAATCTGGATTTTCAAGCTGAATATGGCGGACTTTCATTAACTTGCTCACCTTCTTGGCATAACCAAAGAGAGTCGCATAGACCAGTAGACGGTTCCAAAGGACGATGCTCTCTAGCTCGGCCTGATCCATATGAGCGATATCCCGAAGCATATTTTCAAAACTCGTCCAGAGATAGAAGATCTCCGCTCCTTCCTCTGTTAGAACTCCATCGCGATAGGCTCCTCGCGTGGCAAGATAAACCCAGAAACTAGCCCCTAATCCTGTCAATCCTAAGAGTAGAAATGGGATCGAAAAGAAACCATGTGTTTGCCAGCTATAGTAAAAGAATAGCAGTCCACCTAGAGCTGTTATGGCTGAACAGACCCGCATCCCGAGAGCAAGGCGACGTTCCTCACTTGTCAAGGGACGATAGTAGCTTGGGATACGAAGTACATGGACCTTATCCTTGACACAAGACTGAATGCGTTGAAGTCTTCCTTCAAAGGAGCGTTTGAGGCGCAGTCCTGTTTCTCGGATATGTTTTTCATCTGACTCTTTGGCACCACGGTAAAGGGAAGATGAAACTTGGTAATCAGGGAAGAGCTCTGAAATAGCCAATTCTTTCTTATTTGACAAAGTCATGCGTAGGCATTCCTTCTCAAAATTGGACAAACCCTTTTCACTGATAATGCGCACATAAGGTTCCTCATCCCCTTGGAAAATAGATAAATGACCTCGATCTACTAAATCCAACAAGGTTGCCTGAATCAGACGTTCAAAAGTAAATTTACCAAACCCTGATTTGTTTAGGGGATTGACTTCCTCTAAGGAAGTTGAATACACAGCTTCTGCTAAAACCATTGGAGGCAAATCCATCGGTGGTTCGTAGAGTCGATGATCTTTTGAAAAGACCTTTTTAATGCTTGTACTCTGACGAAACTTCCTATAGAAGAGAGGAACTAAAAGTAAGAGGCTCATAAAAATGACAGGGAACACCCATTTCATCATTATCTCACTTTGCGCTTTTTCTGTCGCTATATTGCTTTCAATCTGGTTAAAATCAGTTAAACGTTCTTCCTCTAATCCTTGATCTGGAGCCCCTGCAAAAGCACTTCTAGGCCAGTATGCGTGTAATTCGATCTGTCGCTTTCTCGGAAGGTCTTTCATTTTGACATGATAGAGATTATTTACTTTTTCAACACTAGAGTCCCTTAGGAGCTGGCCTGCATGAAAATAGAGTTTCTCTGCTGAAGTATCAGAGCTAACCTTAAACTCAATCTCTTTGATGTCTCCAGTACTATCTGTCAAGGGTTGCCAATTTAGCTCTGCGATATCCTTATATAAGAAGAGAAGGTTTGTTAGTTTCCAGGTAACCGTTACCCGAACAGTATCTCCAGCATATCCAGCATTGTAAATTTTTACCTTGTAACCGTCCTCTTCCTCCATAGTATAGAAGGAAGCATTTTGAACAATTCTTCCATTTTTAGAGACCTGAACGGTCGGATCGGGATCAATGTCAAATCCTTCTGGCATTTTCCCAGCTTTCCCTAGTCCAACCAACTGACCATTATAATCGTCTCCAAAACGATAGGTAATTGTTTCCTTAAAAATTGCAGTATTATCTGCATGAATATTCAAATCACCTTGATAGGATAAGACATCAAAGTCTACCGCAAAAACCAAGCTCGGTATAAACAATAAATAAGTAAATACCAAAGCAAACAGCCATCTTTTTTTCATAATCGGTTCCCTTTCAATCTTTTTACCATTATATCATTTTTTATAAGTAAAGGCTTACTTGTATTGAAAATCTCACTATTTTTAGATACAATAGAGAGAGTCATTTTTAGACTAGAAATAGGAGAAAACATGAAAAAATTATGCTTATCTATCCTTGCTAGCCTAGCCCTTACCTTAGGACTAGTTAGCCAAGTCCAAGCCGACGAATATTTACGCATCGGGATGGAGGCAGCTTACGCTCCCTTCAACTGGACTCAAGACGACGATAGTAACGGCGCCGTCAAAATCGACGGTACCAACCAATATGCCAACGGCTACGATGTTCAAATTGCTAAAAAGATTGCCAAAGACTTAGGCAAGGAACCTTTGGTTGTGAAAACCAAATGGGAAGGACTTGTTCCAGCCCTTACTTCTGGCAAAATCGATATGATCATTGCCGGCATGAGCCCAACCGCTGAACGCAAACAAGAAATTGCTTTTTCAAGCAGTTACTATACTAGCGAACCGGTTCTATTGGTAAAAAAGGACTCTGCCTATGCGAATGCCAAATCATTGGAAGACTTTAGCGGAGCAAAAATCACGTCTCAACAAGGTGTTTACCTTTATGACCTGATTTCCCAAATTCCAGGCGCCAAGAAAGAAACAGCCATGGGTGACTTTGCTCAGATGCGCCAAGCACTTGAAGCAGGTGTTATCGATGCCTATGTTTCTGAACGACCTGAAGCAATGACCGCTGAGTCTGCCAACGCTAAGTTCAAAATGATCCAACCTCAACCAGGTTTCAAAACTGGCGAAGAAGATACAGCTATTGCCATTGGACTTCGTAAAGATGATAGTCGCATCAGCCAAATCAATGCCAGCATCGAAACCATCTCTAAGTATGAGCAAGTAGCCCTCATGGATCGTATGATCAAAGAGCAACCTGTGGAGTCTACAACAACAGAGGAAGAAAGTACTTTCTTTAGCCAAGTCGCTAAGATCCTTTCTGAAAACTGGCAACAACTCTTACGTGGTGCTGGTATCACACTCTTAATCTCCATTATCGGAACCATAACAGGTCTCCTTATCGGACTTGCGATTGGGGTCTTCCGTACCGCCCCACTATCTGAGAACAAGGCAATGTACGCCCTACAGAAACTAGTCGGTTGGATTCTCAATGTCTATATCGAGATCTTCCGTGGTACACCAATGATTGTTCAATCCATGGTTATCTACTATGGAACTGCCCAAGCTTTCGGTATCAATCTTGACCGCACACTAGCCGCTATCTTCATCGTCTCAATCAACACAGGTGCCTACATGACTGAAATCGTCCGTGGTGGTATTCTAGCAGTTGACAAAGGACAGTTTGAAGCTGCAACTGCTCTTGGTATGACCCACAATCAAACCATGCGTAAGATTGTCCTACCTCAGGTTGTCCGTAATATTCTACCTGCTACTGGTAATGAGTTTGTCATCAATATCAAAGATACCTCTGTATTGAACGTTATTTCAGTTGTTGAGCTTTATTTCTCAGGAAATACTGTAGCAACACAAACCTATCAATACTTCCAGACCTTTACCATCATCGCCGTGATTTACTTTGTCCTCACCTTTACCGTGACCCGTATCCTACGCTTCATCGAGCGTCGTATGGACATGGATACTTACACTACAGGTGCTAACCAAATGCAAACGGAGAATTTGAAAAAATGACACAACCAATCCTTGAAATCAAACACCTCAAAAAATCCTATGGGCAAAACGAAGTGCTAAAAGACATTTCCCTCACCGTCCATAAAGGAGAGGTTATTTCCATCATCGGAAGCTCAGGAAGTGGAAAATCAACCTTCCTTCGTTCGATTAATTTACTCGAAACACCTACAGAGGGAGAGATTCTCTATCGAGGAGAAAATGTCTTAGAAAAAGGCTATAACCTCACCCATTATCGTGAAAAACTCGGTATGGTTTTCCAATCTTTCAATCTCTTTGAAAATCTGAATGTCCTTGAAAATACAATCGTCGCTCAGACGACTGTCCTTAAACGCGACCACTCTGAAGCTGAAAAGATTGCCAAAGAGAATCTCGAAAAAGTTGGTATGGGAGAACGCTACTGGCAAGCCAAGCCTAAACAACTCTCAGGTGGTCAGAAACAACGCGTAGCTATCGCCCGCGCACTCTCCATGAATCCTGACGCTATTCTCTTTGACGAACCAACATCTGCTCTTGACCCAGAAATGGTCGGAGAAGTCCTCAAAATTATGCAGGATTTGGCTCAAGAGGGCTTGACCATGATCGTCGTAACCCACGAAATGGAGTTTGCCCGCGATGTCTCTCACCGTGTCATCTTTATGGATAAGGGCGTCATTGCTGAAGAAGGCAAACCAGAAGACCTCTTCACGAACCCTAAAGAAGAACGGACAAAAGAATTTCTTCAACGTTATCTCAGCTAATAAACAAAGACTGCATTCTTTATGCAGTCTTTTTAATTTGTAATTGTAAAGAAAAGGCAGACTCGACTCAGGAATCTGCCTGTGACCACAGTTTAATCTTCAAATTTTTCATGATTTTTTTCATAGAAATCGATTAAACCAAGAGCTGTTTCAAATGAAATATTTTTAACTTTTGCGCGTCCTTGTGCTAGAGCAATGATAGACATTTCACGCGCATTCGTTTCTTTAGAGATACGGTAGCCTGTGATTTTCTTATCACGAACCCAGCCAACAACTGCTTCTACTTTTTCAAAGTTCGACTTAGCCATGTTCTTCTCCTAAATTATTCTTTACAATACTTAATTGTATACGTTTTTATTTCATTTGTCAATAAAAAAACATATATTCGTCGTAACTATATTATTCTGCATATTTTTATTTGGCTTTTAAAGCCGATAATATATGAGTTCTTATGTCCTCAACTCCATTAGGATTTGCTGGTAGGAAGATTGTATTATTACCCTCTTTATCTGCAAAATTATTCAACGTATCTAAATACTGGTTCGTTAATAGGATAGACATGATTTGTTCTTCAGTTAGCTCAACATTGGCTCCCTTTAACTCTTGGATAGAATCAGCTAGTCCGTCAACAATTGCTTTACGCTGCTCTGCAATCCCTACACCATGTAGGCGATCTTTTTCTGCTTCTGCTTCTGCTGCGGTCACGATTTTAATCTTATCTGCTTCAGCAAGCTCTTGCGCCGCAACTCTCTTACGTTGAGCCGCGTTAATTTCATTCATTGATTGTTTTACTTCAGCATCAGGTTCAACCTTAGTAATCAGCGTTTTGACAATGATATACCCATATGTAGACATTTCTTCAGCCACTTGTTTTTGAACTTCTAAGGCGATTTCATCCTTCTTCTCAAACAACTCATCTAGGGTTAGCTTTGGTACAGATGAACGCAAAGCATCTTCAATATAGGATTTAATCTGGGCTTCTGGACGCATCAATTTATAATAAGCATCTGTGACATTGTTTTCATTCACTCGATACTGAGTTGCCACATTCATCGTTACAAATACATTATCTTGCGTCTTTGTCTCTACAACAATTTCACTTTGCAACAAGCGTAGTTGAACTCTTGCCGCAATCCTATCAATCCCAAAAGGAGCTCGTAAATGAATGCCACTATTGCTCAACTTTTGGTATTTACCAAAGCGTTCTATGATAGCGACAGATTGTTGTCGAACCACATACACAGAACTAACCATAATCACTGATGCAATCACCACTAATAATAATAAAACAAGTAAAATTTGTAAAATCATGGGAATCTCCCCCTTTCGTCACCCTCATTATAGCACCATCATCATTATTACGCAAATAATATGATAAGAATTTTATTTTAGCTTAAACTAGCATATTATACAACGTTTCGTTCCCATTCAAATTAATATAAGATGGGTCAAACTTTTCCATTCGATGAATCAAGCCAGCATAATCATGCTTATTGGCAAGAGCTACCCCAATCAATACAGGACCTGTCCCCTTGCTTGCTCGTTTGATATATTCAAAACGAGTGATATCATCATTTGGCCCTAAAATATCATTTACAAACTCTCGGAGAGCTCCAGGACGTTGCGGAAAATTCACTACAAAGTAATGCTTGATTCCATCGTAAATCAAGGCACGTTCTTCCATCTCCGGCATACGGTTGATATCGTTATTTCCTCCAGAAATGATACAACAAATCGTCTTACCTTTGATATAGTCTGATAAAACTTCCAAGGCTGCAACACTAGCAGCCCCTGCTGGTTCCGCTACAATTCCTTGCTTGGAATAAAGATCAATCAAGGTTTCAGAAATCAATCCCTCGTCCACCCCAATCAGCGTTTCAACATTCTTTCGAGTCGCTTCATAGGTTAATTGTCCAACCTTCTGTACAGCTATCCCATCAGCGAATTTATCAATTTCTTTGAGTTTAACTGGACCCCCAGCCTCAAAGGCAGCTTTCATAGAGCGGGCACCATTAGCTTCTACCCCAATCACTTCAATAGTCGGGTTGGTTTCCTTAATATATGTAGAAACGCCGGCAATCAATCCGCCACCACCTACTGGTACAAGTACTGTATCAAAATCAATAGACTCTTTACGGGCTTCTTCAAGAATCTCATAAGCTACAGTCCCTTGACCAGCCTGAACATGCGCATCATCAAAAGGATCGATGAAGGTGCGGTTTTCTGTTAATGTAAATTCTTGTGCTGCCTTAGCAGAAGCATCAAAGGTATCCCCAACCAACTTGATTGTCACAAACTCTCCACCGAAAAAGCGAACCTGCCCAATCTTTTGTTGCGGTGTTGTAATGGGCATAAAAATGGTTGCAGGAATCTTCATCTCATTACAAGTATAGGCGACACCTTGGGCATGATTTCCCGCAGAGGCACAGACTACACCACGCTCGCGTTCTTCTTTTGACAGTTGAGAAATGGCATAATAGGCTCCACGAATTTTAAAAGAGCGAACTCGTTGCGCATTCTCCTTTTTGAGATAAATCTTTGCTTGGTATTTTTCTGATAAATAATGATCATATTCTAGTGGTGTATCAACTACTACACCACTCAAAACTTTGTGGGCTTTCACCACATCTTTTGCACTTAGCATTGTCTCCTCCTCAAATACTGTTCAAGATAAAAAACGAGTTAGGTACCCCCAACTCGCCTTCTGTCTCTCTTTACAAGAATTAATTGTAGATTTTGAATGCGTCGTCGTCGTTTTTACCAACGAAAGGCATTGCTTTACGCAATTCTGCACCAACTTTTTCAATTTCAAGGTTAGCTGCTTGTTCACGGTAAGCAGTTAATTTTGGACGACCAGCCTTGTAGTCATTCACAAAGTCATTTGCAAATTTACCATTTTGGATATCTGCCAAAACAGCTTTCATGTTTTCTTTAACTTGCTCAGTAATCACACGTGGACCTGATACATAGTCACCGTATTCAGCAGTGTTTGAAATAGATTGACGCATTTTCTTGAATCCACCTTCATAAATCAAGTCAACGATCAATTTCATTTCGTGAAGAACTTCAAAGTAAGCCAATTCTGGGGCATAGCCTGCTTCTGTCAAGACTTCAAAACCTGCTTCGATAAGGGCAGTCAAACCACCACAAAGTACAGCTTGTTCACCAAAGAGATCTTCTTCAGTTTCTTCTTTGTAAGTTGTTTCAAGCAAACCAACACGAGCTGCCCCAACACCTTTACACCAGTCCATAGCAATATTTTTAGCATTCCCTGTTGCATCTTGGTAAACTGCGTAAAGAGCTGGAACACCAAATCCTTCTTCGTAAGTACGACGTACCAAGTGTCCTGGTCCTTTAGGAGCACACATGAAGACATCTACATCTGCAGGAACTTTGATAAATTCAAAGTGGATATTGAAACCGTGAGCAAATCCAACTGCATTTCCAGCTTCCAAGTTTGGAGCGATTTCTGCTTCGTACAATTCTTGTTGGATCTCGTCTGGTGCCAAGATCATGATAACGTCAGCCAATTTAGTTGCTTCTGCTACTGTGTATGTGTCAAATCCGTCTTCTTTTGCTTTGTCAAAAGATTTACCTGGACGCACACCGATGATGACATCACGACCTGAATCACGCAAGTTTTGCGCATGCGCATGTCCTTGTGAACCATAACCGATTACGGCGATTTTTTTACCGTCAAGCGCTGCTACTTTAACATCTTTTTCGTATTCCATTTGAACTGCCATAGTTTTTCTCTCTTTTCTATTTTTTATTGCCTTATAGGCTGGTTTAACAAATTTAAGTTATTTTTTATACTCATTGAAAATCAAAAAGTATTAGTCGCGGGTAAATCCAGTTGCACCCGTACGAGCGATATTTTTAATACCATATGGTCGAATCACTCGCAATAAAGCTTCACTCTTTTCAGCATTTCCCGTCATCTGGATGGTGATTGAACTTGGAGCCACATCTACTACCGTTGCACGGAAAGGTTGGATAATAGCCAAGATTTCTGCACGCTTCTCAGCAGGAGCAGATACTTTTACCAAGATAACTTCTCTTTCCAAGTGTGGTTTATCTGTGATATCTCGAATGCGAATCACATCAATCTGACGATTGAGCTGTTTAATGATTTGCTCTACTTCATCATGAGATGCTACATCAATAATGATGGTGATACGAGATACATTGGGGTTCTCTGTCGCACCAACTGAGATACTCTCAATATTGACTTGACGACGAGAAAGGACACCTGTAAAACGATTCAAAACTCCTGAACGGTTTTGCAATCTAGCTGTTAACATTCTACGCATGGAACTTCACCCCCAACATCTCATGATTGCTCTTACCAGCTGGTACCATCGGTAAGACCTGTTCCTTACGAGAAATATCCACCTCGATAAACATGGGCACATCCTCCAGAATGACTTCTAGATCCTTCTCTATCGTCTCTGGATTATCAAATATATAGTTTTTGATACCGTAAGCCTGTGCCATCAGCTGGAAGTCAGGAAGTGTATCAAAGACTGACTCGGAAGTTCTACCCTCATAGAAGGATTCCTGCCACTGACGAACCATTCCTAGTGAGTGGTTATTCAACATGACAACCTTAATCGGCACCTTGTAGATGTTTAGGATAGCTAGTTCTTGGTTGGTCATTTGGAAGCCACCATCACCTACAAAAAGGATAACCTCTTTTTCTGGATTTGCAATCTTGGCTCCGATAGCTGCAGGAACTCCGAAGCCCATGGTACCCAAACCACCTGAAGTGACTAACTGACGCTCATTTTGGTAAGGATAATACTGAGCTGTCCACATTTGGTGTTGCCCTACGTCTGTGACAACAATGGCATCTCCATTCGTCAACTCACCGATGCGTTCAATAACGGCCTGAGGCTGAACCACACGTTCTTTCTTATCATAAGAACGAACTCGATTCTTGTCCTTGGTGACTTTTTCAATCCACTTTTCAGTATTGTTATGAACAGTTGGTTCTGCCAGTAGCATCTGCAAGGCTTTCTTAGCATCCCCCACTACAGGAATATCTGCACTGATAATCTTACCAATCTCAGCTGGGTCAACATCGATATGGGCAACCTTAGCATTCTTCGCGAAGGTCTTAGGGTTCCCCGTCAAGCGGTCATCGAAACGGCAACCAATACTAATCATAAAGTCCGCTTCCGTCATTGCAATGTTGGCTGCGAAAGAACCGTGCATGCCTCCCATCCCTAGGAAGAGCGGATGACTCGTTGCAATGGTTCCTTGCCCCAAAAGACTAGTGACTACTGGAATTTGGTAACGTTCAGCAAATTCATTGAGCTCCTTAGAAGCTTCTGCATAGCTGATACCACCGCCTGCTAACAAAACAGGTTTCTTGGCTTTTGACAATTGCTTCAAGATTTTCTTGATTTGCATGTCATTCGGATCAAGCGTCGGTTGGTAACTTGGTAAATTAACTTCTGGTGAATAGATGAAATCTGTCTCTAGAGCTGATACATCCTTTGGCAAGTCAATCACAACTGGACCTGGTCGACCTGTCGTTGCGATATGGACAGCTTCCGTAATAATACGAGGAATATCTGCTGTCTCACGAACTTGGTAATTGTACTTGGTAATGGGCATGGTAATACCCACGATGTCCGCCTCCTGAAAAGCATCTTTCCCAATTCCAGCTCGCGCAACCTGACCTGTAAAGACCAAAAGGGGAACGCTATCGCTCATGGCATCTGCAATCCCTGTAATGGCATTTGTTGCTCCCGGCCCACTCGTGACGACGGCAACGCCCAACTTTCCAGTTGATTTGGCATATCCTTCAGCTTCGTGCAAACAACCTTGTTCATGGCGTCCCAAGATGTGGCGAATGCCTTTAAAATTGTATATCGCATCATACAAAGGTAAGACCGCACCACCAGGATAACCAAAAATGGTATCAATCCCTAAGTCCCGAAGTGTTTCCAAAACTAGGTCCGACCCCGTCTTAGGAGATTCTAAACTGATTTTCTCCATTGTTCCCCTTTCTCTTCTCTTAAAAATAGCTTGTTACTATCATACCATTTTTTCAAAAATTTTCAAGGCAAAAGAGTCAATTTTCTGAATTTTCTATCTAAAAGTGTATTTATGAATCTTTTCCTTATTTTTATTAAGTTATCTACGGAATTAGGAACCTTTATTTATTTTAATTTATCAAATTAGAATATTTTCTTTCTTGGTAGAATTAGTATTTTTCTCACTTAGCGACCAAATTTGTATACTATATTCAGCAAAAATGAATAGTTAAAGACAAAAGAAGGAAGCCACTAAGTGACTTCCTTCTAGAGTGAGGACTGATTAGTCTTCACCTTTGTTTTTCTTAATGATTTCTTCTTGTACTGACTTAGGTACATCTTCGTAGTGGTCAAATACCATCATGAAGGTACCACGTCCTTGAGATGCAGAACGAAGAACTGTTGCGTAACCGAACATTTCAGCAAGTGGAACGTAAGCACGAACGATTTGGCTGTTACCGTGTGCTTCCATACCATCTACACGTCCACGACGAGCAGTTACGTGACCCATAACATCACCAAGGTTTTCTTCTGGAACAGTGATTGTTACAAGCATCATTGGTTCAAGGATAGCTGGTTGTGCTGATTTAGCAGCTTCTTTAAGGGCAAGTGAAGCCGCGATCTTGAAGGCTGTTTCAGATGAGTCGACATCGTGGTATGAACCATCGTAAAGCTTAGCTTTAACGTCAACCATTGGGTAACCTGCAAGAACACCGTTAGCCATAGATTCTACCAAACCTTTTTCAACCGCTGGGATAAATTCACGAGGAACCACACCACCGACGATTGCGTTTTCGAATTCGAATCCTTTACCTTCTTCGTTTGGACTAAACTCAATCCATACATCACCAAATTGACCTTTACCACCAGACTGACGTTTGAAGAATCCACGTGCTTGAGTAGAAGCGCGGAATGTTTCACGGTAAGATACTTGAGGAGCACCTACGTTCGCTTCGACTTTAAACTCACGACGCATACGGTCAACAAGGACGTCAAGGTGAAGTTCACCCATACCTGAGATAACTGTTTCACCAGTTTCAACGTTTGTTTCAACGCGGAATGTTGGATCTTCTTCAGCCAATTTTTGAAGTGCGATACCCATCTTATCTTGGTCAGCTTTAGATTTTGGCTCAACCATCAACTGGATAACTGGTTCTGGAACGTGGATTGACTCAAGGATGATTTTAGCTTTTTCATCTGTCAATGAATCACCAGTAGTTGTATCCTTCAAACCAATAGCAGCT
Source organism: Streptococcus sp. CF10-1 (assembly GCF_024295825.1). Lineage (GTDB taxonomy): Bacteria > Bacillota > Bacilli > Lactobacillales > Streptococcaceae > Streptococcus. Next base: position 185,757 of record NZ_JANCPQ010000004.1, read on the forward strand.
GCAATATCACCAGCATAAACGGTTTCGATTTCTTGACGACTATTGGCATGCAATTGCACAAGACGTCCGATACGTTCACGTTTACCTTTAGAAGTGTTCATTACGTAAGAACCTGATTGAAGAACACCTGAGTATACACGGAAGAATGTCAAACGACCTACAAATGGGTCTGTTGCAATCTTGAAGGCAAGAGCTGCGAATGGCTCTTCGTCAGATGCTGGACGAGTTTCTTCTTCGTCTGTATCTGGGTTGATACCTTTGATTGCTGGGATGTCAAGTGGGCTTGGAAGGTAGTCGATAACCGCATCAAGCATCAATTGAACACCCTTGTTCTTGAAGGCAGAACCACACAATACTGGGAAGAATTCAACGTTGATAGTTGCTTTACGGATAGCAACTTTCAATTCTTCGTTAGTGATTTCTTCACCTTCAAGGTATTTCATCATCAAGTCTTCATCAGTTTCAGCAACTGCTTCAACCAATTTTTCACGGTATTCTTGAGCTTGGTCAAGGTAGTCTGCTGGAATATCTTCTTCAAGGATATCTGTACCAAGGTCGTTAGTATAGATTTCAGCTTTCATCTTGATCAAGTCGATGATACCGCGGAAGTCATCTTCAGCACCGATTGGCAATTGGATTGGGTGTGCGTTTGCTTGAAGACGATCGTGAAGTGTGCTTACTGAGTAAAGGAAGTCAGCACCGATTTTGTCCATTTTGTTGGCAAATACGATACGCGGAACTCCGTACTCAGTTGCTTGACGCCAAACTGTTTCAGTTTGAGGCTCAACACCTGATTGTGAGTCAAGAACAGTAACCGCACCGTCCAATACACGAAGAGAACGTTGTACTTCGATTGTGAAGTCCACGTGTCCTGGTGTGTCGATGATGTTTACGCGGTGGTTGTTCCATTGAGCTGTTGTCGCAGCAGATGTGATAGTGATACCACGTTCTTGCTCTTGCTCCATCCAGTCCATTTGTGACGCACCTTCGTGAGTTTCACCGATTTTGTGGATTTTACCAGTGTAGTAAAGAATACGCTCAGTAGTTGTTGTTTTACCGGCATCGACGTGAGCCATGATACCGATATTACGAGTTTTTTCAAGTGAAAATTCGCGTGCCATGAGGTTTGTTTCTCCTATTTATTTTAATTTCTATTCTATTATAACACGATTTTAATAAAAACGGATAGGCAGGACCTACCCGTTCTCAATGTTTATCTTGTTTTTGTTGGTTTCAACTTGTATACAAGTTGAATTGAACTCGGGCTAAAAGCTCAAGTTAGCTGATTTGAACCCAATTGAACTCGGGCTAAAAGCTCGGAAAATAGATAAGCTTTCCTAGAATCTTTGATTCTACGTCAAGCTTCCTAATTTTCAGTCGCTTTTTTAACGCCCTTAGTATCTTATCCTTACCAACGGAAGTGTGCGAAGGCACGGTTAGCTTCAGCCATACGGTGAGTGTCTTCACGTTTCTTAACTGCTGCACCAGTGTTGTTCGCAGCATCCAAGATTTCTTTTGCAAGACGGTCTTGCATTGTGTGTTCACCACGAAGGCGAGCGATGGTTACCAACCAACGAAGTCCAAGTGTTGTACGACGTTCTGGACGAACTTCAACTGGGACTTGGTAGTTAGATCCACCAACACGACGTGCACGTACCTCAAGTACAGGCATGATGTTTTCCATAGCTGTTTCAAATACTTCAAGTGCATCGTTACCAGTAGCTTCTTTGATTTGCTCAAAAGCACCGTAAACGATTGAAGCAGCTGTACCACGTTTACCATCAAGCATAACGCGGTTGATAAGACGAGTAACTAGTTGTGAATTGTAAAGCGGATCTGGCAATACGCCACGCTTTGGAGCTCTATTTTTACGACTCATTTCTCTTTATCCCCTTTCCTTATGCTTTTGGACGTTTAGTACCGTATTTAGAACGGCCTTGTTTACGATCGTTAACACCTGCAGTATCAAGTGCACCACGGACGATATGGTAACGTACCCCTGGAAGGTCTTTTACACGTCCACCGCGAAGAAGCACCACGCTGTGCTCTTGCAAGTTGTGTCCAATACCTGGGATGTAGGCAGTAACTTCGATAAGGTTGCTCAAACGTACACGAGCAAATTTACGAAGGGCAGAGTTAGGTTTTTTAGGTGTCATTGTTCCAACACGAGTTGCAACACCACGTTTTTGTGGTGAAGAAACGTTTGTTTGAACTTTTTTATGACTGTTGTAACCAACGTTCAAAGCTGGTGATTTAGATTTTTCTACTTTTGATTTACGCGGTTTGCGAACCAATTGGTTAATTGTAGGCATCTACATTCTCCTGTGTTTTTTTATTTTTGGTGATGATACACTTGGTGACAGCTACCATCTGTGTGTACTTTTGCAACATTTGTCAGCACGTCCCTGTACACTTTTGAGAGACCAAAAGTAAAAAGTACCGTCTATTATTGTAACACAATTTTTCCTTCATTGTCAAGATATTTTTCATTTTTATTCTGATCTTTTATCTCTTTGACACTAGCTCTAACCGCTTTTCTAAACCTAAAAAGGAGGCAATTTGCCTCCTTTTTTCTAGTATGGTTTTCCTTTGATTCAAGTTGTCATTTCGGAATTTTTTAACCCTTCTTATCAAAGCCAACCAGATTCTTTTGCAATGTTGGCTGCCTCTGTTCGATTACCAGCATCTAGTTTCGAAAGAATATTGGTGACATAGTTTCGGACGGTTCCATTTGATAGATAAAGCTGATCTGCGATTTCTTGATTAGACAAACCCTGAGCGATTCCCTTTAAAACAGCGATTTCTTGCTCTGTTAACGGATTGGGGTGCGCCATCACCACTTCCATCAATTCAGGCGAATACTCCTTGCGCCCTTCGAGAACAGTGTGCAAGGTTTGCATGAGGTCTGCAATGCTTCTTTCTTTTAAGACATAAGCATCCACTCCAGCCTTGACCGCACGTTCAAAATAGCCAGGGCGCTTGAAGGTCGTCACCACAACCACCTTTGTTTCTGGCTTTTCTGCTCGTATCCACTCCAAGACTTCGAGGCCTGTCTTAACAGGCATTTCTACGTCAAGAATGGCGATATCTACAGATTCTTTTTCTAAAAGTTGGATTGCTTCTTGTCCATTCTTGGCTTGTAGGACAGAATCTACATCTGGTTGAAAGGTAAGCAACTGGCACATAGCATCTCGCAACATACTTTGATCTTCCGCAACAAGTAATTTCATCTTAGTTTCTCTCCTTATAAGGTAGCCGAACCTGCACTTCAGTCGGATGTTTCTGACTGATCACTTTTACTTCTCCTGAAAAAGGAAGGACACGGTCTCGAACGGTATGGAGTTCATCTCCTTTTAGTGAAGCAAAGCCACATCCATCATCTCTCACTGTTAGAACGAGTTCTTTCTCAGTTCGTTCTAATTTTAAGTAGGCTTTCGACGCTTTGGCATGTTTGATGATGTTGGTCACTAACTCAAGTAAAATCATGGAGGCCGTTGATTCTAATTCCTGAGTTAGGCTAGCTGTATCTAGTTGGTGATTGATTTCTGTCTCAATTCCTGCAATTTCCAGCATTTTTTTAACAGTCGCAAATTCGGAAGCAAGGGTTCTGGTTTTAAGATTGTCGATAATTGTACGAACTTCATTCATGGATTCTTTACTGATCTGATGAATTTCTTTTAACTCTTTTTCCACTTGAGGATAGGCCTGCATTTGAAGAAGCTGGAGGGCAAGATCCGTCTTCACACTCAACATGGCAAAGGTATGGCCTAGACTGTCATGAAGATCCTGACCGATACGACTGCGTTCATTTTCAGCCAAGAAAAGATTGAGCTTGGCATTTTGCTTTCTCTTTTCTTCTTTTAGTTCTTCTGTCATCCGAATGCGATAAAGGCCAAAAGTAAAGGCATCAGAAAAGATAAAAGTCACCAAGAAAAAGAGCAGTTGCCAGGGGCTAACTTGATTAACCAGATAAATCCCTGTCAAAATCAAGGGTTGCAAGACAATAAAACTGACAAAACGCCAAGAGTGAAAAGAAATCCCATCCAGTTGGTAAACGAGGAGGTTTGATAAATAAAAGATAAACCAAGCGAAACCCACATTTAACCAGACGGAACTGTAAAAAATGTAAGCAAGCATGATCCACCAAGCTAGCCACTGCACGGTGCGATTCTGACTGACTAAAACCGAATAGAAAGCTAGGACAAATAGTAGGGTCCATAACAAGGTTAAAAGCGGGTACTCTCCAACGATGACACCCGCTATAGGAAAGATGATAAACACTAACGAAATATGAAACATATAATGAGTGTTTTTTAATTTTTCCAACATAGATTTATTTTACCTCAATCCGTTTTTTCAGCTGAATTACCAATACACTAAAGAAAACCGTATAGCCTAGTACAACCAAGGCAGCAAGAATGTTAAACTCGTGGTGCTCCAAATAAGTAGAGACAACCTGCATCAGTTGATAGGTTGGAGTCAGTTTTCCAATAGATTGGAGCCATTCTGGAAAGGAACTCAAAGGGAACCAGAGTCCACCTAGGACAGCCAAAGCAATATAGGCAATATTTCCAATAACCGTCATCAGTTGAGCACTGGGAAGCAAGCTCACCAAGACACCCATGCTGATAAAGACCACGCTTCCGACCAGCAAAATAGCTCCAATCACCAACCAGTCAAGCCAAGGCAGAGTCACTCCACGGACAAAATGGCCAACCGAAAAGACAACTATAATTGATAGCAAGAAAGTCAGTAGAGTACTGAACAGTTTTGATACATAATATTCTACCATAGAAACAGGAGAATGTTGAATCAATTTTTGCCAGTTGTTTGTCTTATCAGACTCGAGTGTGCTAGGAATACTGAAAAAGGCGCTTGACATGATACTAAAGACCGTCATAGCAAAGAGATAGGCTTGAAGAGCGATTTCTGGAATGTCTGACCCTGACATCATACCAGAGAAGATAAGGTAAAACACGCTTGGGAGTCCGATGGATAGCAAGTAGTAGACTGCCTGCCGTTTCATCAGAATGATTTCCATTTTCATGAGACTTGTCATATTTTTCATCGTCAATCTCCTTTAATCTTGAGTCGTTTCAAAGATACTATCTAAGAGAGTTCGATTGCGAACTTCAATTTCTTCGATCGTACAGCCCTGTTCTTGCAAGGCTTCCCATACCTGACTGGCTTCTCTGGTTGTGAAGGAAAGAGCATTTTGCTTGGTTTCAATCTCTTGAACCTGGTCCAAAGCGCTGATAACTTCCTGATAAGTTAGAGGTACCGTAAAATGTTTTTCTTGTTCTTCACCACGCATGGCATAAGGCGTCGTATCGCGAATCAATTCTCCCTTGTGGAGGACCAAGATGCGGTCGGCCGTATGCTCTACCTCTTCGATATAATGAGAAGAATAGACAATGGTGACACCATTTTGCTTCAACCGATCGACAATCTCCCAAAAATGCTGACGTGTCGAGGTATCCATAGCAGCAGTTGGTTCGTCTAAAAATAGAATTTTCGGACGACCTATTAAAGCCAAGACGAAAGAGAACAAACGTTTTTGCCCACCAGATAACTTGCCCGCTAGCTGATTTTTCTGCTTGTCTGAGAATCTCAGCAAGTCATCAATTTCTTTATCTGCAAGACTGTCGGGATAAAGTGACTTGAAAAATGATAGAAGTTCTTTCACTTTCAAGCTTTGAACAACTGCATTTTCTTGAGGCAAGACAGAAATAAGCTGCTTTAATCGAGGATCTGTTGGAGCAAAGCCTTGAATGGCGACCTGACCTGAGCTCATGAACTTGTCCCCCAAGAGGCAATCAATCAAGGTTGTTTTTCCTGCTCCGTTAGGCCCAATCAAGGCGACACATTCACCTTCGTTGATTTTAAAGGAGACGTTCCGCAAGATCTCCTTGTCTTTTATTTTCTTACTCAATTTCTCAACTTTAATCACAGTCATGAGATTCTCCTTTCAACCACTTCATTCCCATAGGGAAAACAACGAAAATCATAAATCCAAAACCCCAAGCACCACGAATAAATTGGCGAAGCACGGTTTGGTCAAACCAACCAGTAAACATTTCCACTAACCATACCAAGAGTGACAGGCCGATAAAGAAATAGATGATTGTTTTTTTCATTCCTCAAACTCCTTTTTCACATCTCTGACCAATTTCAAACCTTCTCTGACAAGCCAAGACATCATTCCAAAGCCAGCAAAGAGCTCCCAAGGAAAATGGTAGAAACCCTCGTCCAATCCTGAAAACATGAGATAGGTCATAACTCCTGCTGCTACTAAACTCACTGCGACAATCATTTTATTTTTCATTTCTTCTTCCTCCATTTCATACTTCAATTATAGTCTTTTGAAGTTAGCGGAGCTAGATGCTTCTGTCACTAGGAAATATGACAAATGTCATAAAAAAAGAAAGCTGCAAAATCAACTTTCTTTTTAATCGATTAAATTTTTATTCTACACTGAAAAGATATGGATATACAGGTTGTTGTCCTTGGTGGATTTCTACTTCTACATCTTCGAATTCTTCTGTGATTTCTTGGGCGATTTGGTTAGCCAATTCTCCACTTCCATCTTCACCAATATAGAAAGTTACGATTTCACTGTCTTCATCCAACATATGTTTCAATGTTTCCGTCAAGGTTTGGTGCATATCAGGGTTTGATACGAGGATCTTACCATCGACCATACCAAGATTGTCATTTTCATGAATTTCCAAACCATCGATAGTTGTATCACGAACGGCTGTTGTTACACTACCGCTGACCACATCACCAAGGGCTGCAGTCATGCGTTCTTTGTTTTCTTCGATTGATTTGCTTGGATCAAAGGCAAGAAGACTGGTCAACCCTTGAGGAATTGTACGTGCTTCTACTTCAACAGCTGGTTGTTCAAGCACTTCAGTCGCAGACTGAGCTGCCATAAAGATATTTTTGTTGTTTGGCAAGAAGATGATGTTGCGAGCATTGACCTGTTCAACAGCCTTGATAAAGTCTTCTGTTGAAGGATTCATCGTCTGCCCGCCTTCGATGACATAATCCACACCTTGGGCACGGAAGATATCTGCCAAGCCTTGACCTGCTACTACTGCGATAAGGGCGTACTCTTTTGTTTCAGCGGGCTTATTTCCTTGAGTCGCTTCTTTTTCAACTTGCGCCTCGTGTTGATTACGCATGTTGTCCACTTTGACCTTGATCAAGCTACCATATTTAAGACCTTCTTGCATGACAAGACCTGGATCTTCTGTATGGACGTGAACTTTGACGATTTCATCATCATTGACAACAAGGAGCGAGTCACCGAGTTCATTCAAGTAGTTACGGAATTCATCGTAGTCAAAGTCCTTAGAATAAGTTGGACCTTGTTTGAGGGCTACCATGATCTCCGTACAGTAACCGAAGGTAATATCTTCAGTTGCCACATGCCCTGCTACAGACTTGTGGTGCTCTGCATTGATCATTTCACTCATGTTGGCAGGAGTCGCTACAAAGTCTTCAGAAGCACTGTATTCACCAGTAAGAGCTGAAAGGAAGCCTTCGTAAATGAAGACCAAACCTTGACCACCTGAGTCTACCACACCAACTTCCTTAAGGACTGGAAGCATTTCTGGTGTCTTAGCCAAAGCTGCTTTCGCGCCTTCCAAGGCTGCACGCATGACCTCAACAGCATCATCTGTCTCCTCGGCTTTTTTCTTAGCCCCAATGGCAGCACCACGAGAAACAGTCAAAATGGTTCCTTCAACTGGTTTCATAACCGCTTTATAAGCTACTTCGACACCAGATTGGAAGGCAAGAGCCAAGTCTTGACCTGTTAATTCATCTTTTCCCTTGATAGCCTGAGAGAAGCCACGGAAGAGCTGAGAAGTGATAACCCCTGAGTTCCCACGCGCACCCATCAAGAGCCCTTTGGCAAGAATGCTCGCTACTTCTCCAACTGTAGAAGCAGGCTTGTCTGCTACTTCTTTCGCACCATTTTCAATGGTCATTCCCATGTTTGTCCCAGTATCTCCATCTGGAACTGGAAAGACGTTCAATGAATTGACATATTCTGCTTGCTTATTCAAACGAGTTGATGCAGCCTGCACCATCTCTTGGAATAAACTGGTAGTAATTTTTGACACGATTATTCTCCTACAACTTTGATATTTTGAATGTAGACATTCACAGTCTGAGCAGTAATTCCTAGTTGATTTTCTAGACTAAAGCGAACACGCTCTTGAATGTTTTTTGACACTTCGCTTATCTTTATTCCGTAGCTCAACACGGTATAAACATCAACTGCGATGCTACCATCTTCGGCTGCCTTCACGACAACACCCTTAGAATAATTTTCCTTACCAAGGAGGGCTTGGAAATTGTCTTTGAGGGCATTTTTACTAGCCATACCGACCACTCCAAAAATCTCAGTTGCGGCACCACCTACTACGGTTGCAATCACTTCATCTGTCAGTTCGATTTGACCATCTTTTGTATTAATTTTTACAGTCATTTTTTTTACCTCAACTAGTTGATACTCTATTTTATCATATTTCAGCCCAAGTGTAAAAGCAGAATGCTGTATCGGCGGATATTTACTCTATTTTTCAAATGGTTTTATCTCTAGAGCAAAAGAAAAAGACCTAAGCGGTCTTTTCATTTTTATTAAACGCGTTCAACTTTACCTGATTTCAAAGCACGAGCTGAAGCCCAAACTTTTTTAGGTTTACCATCGATAAGAACAGTAACTTTTTGAAGGTTTGGTTTTACGGCACGTTTTGTTTGGTTCATCGCGTGTGAACGGTTGTTTCCTGATACAGTCTTACGACCTGTAAAGTAACATACTTTAGCCATTGTGTTTTCCTCCCATTAGATCTAATATAGCGGATGTGCTAGCACCACATACCGTACTATGTTATCACACTTTCTCTATTTTGGCAAGGAAATTAGGAGACTTTTTTTATTTAACGTAAACAACTCCAAGTTTACCAAAAGCAACTTCCCCACGAATAATCAAAGTTTTACTGGTTGGTGCTACAGGAGCATCTGCCTTAGCTGCACCAAAGGATGTTTCTACTTTCAAATCGACACGCCAGTGTTGTGGGACATATACTGTTGCATTTCCGAAAGCCACTTCAATATTTAAAGTCGCAAAATCACCTAACATCTCTGCATTGTCATAGTAGATTTTAGCATCCCCAAACGCGACTTCCACTTGGTCGTCTACAATATCTTGATCTTGCTTATAGAAAGTCCCGCTTCCAAATACGACTTCCTTATCCGTAATGACTGTTTTTTCTCCATTGTACCACCACTTTTTTTCATGCCAGAACTTACTTGAATGTGTCAGATAACCAACACCGAGTACCACTAAGATGCTAGCCCAGATGAGAGAATGATTAGGCACCGGCAACAAGTCATAAGCATAATTTGCAATGATGAGCGCCAGTAAACCTGTAAAAACTGCCGCAGTTAGATGGCGTCTAAGGATGGACTCAATGGACTTATAAGCAAAAAAAACAATTCCTAGCAAAGGCCATATCTTACCATCCAAAGAAGGAATGCCAAAATTTCCTTGCAGCAAGATCCAGGCTGCTAAAACCAATAAAACAATACCAAATGCTTTCTTTTTCATGTCTTTTACCTCATGTTTCTTAGATTTTCTTTTAGGAGGGATTGGTAATGCCGTGAGACATGAACCTCCTTGTGCGTCTGATAAAAGGAAATGGTGCCCGTTCCTGAAAAGGACTTGTCCACCGAGTATATCTGACGGATGTTTGTGATCGTTGACTTGGACACTCGACTAAAATAGCGAGGCAAGATGGACTCCAACTCATAGAGTTTGAGACGAACCTCATAGGCTTCCTTCTGTGTATGAGCGTAAATCTTGCTCCCTTCTGTTTCAAAGAAGAGAATTTCTGACAGGTCTAGATAATATTCACCTGTCCCCTTGTAAAAAGTCACCCTCGGAGCCTTTGACTCTTGCAAAAGTCGTTGCAAGTCTGCAATTTCATCTGTCAAAGCAGGGGTCTTGATGACAATTTCAATCTCCTCTAAATTGCCGTCAATCTCAATTCGTAACTTCATCACATCTCCTTTCTGACTCTACTATATCAAAGCTAAGTTAGGAATACAAGGGTAAAAAAGCAAGTGGTCAATATGAAGCAGTAAGTGGTTGTAGGACCAGCCTAACTTACATGTCAGAATAGGAAGAAAAGGAACCCCCACACCAGACCACAAGCATAGCCAACCAAGACATCCTTGGGATAATGAACACCCCCTAAAACTCTCACCAAGCCCAGCAAAGCTGAAAAGAGCAGGCATGCTAAGCCAACAGGTAGACTAGCATGCAGACAGGCCATGGAGATAATAGTTGCCGAAAAGACATGGCGACTGGGCAACGACTGTCCCGAACTATCCTTGTCAAGCAGGGGACGGATGTCCCAAGTTTCATAAGGTCGCGGGTGGTTGATTCTCTTACGAAAAAGAGACAAAATCACAAAACCTGATGCAGGAATAAGCACATAAACCCCAACTTGCTGACCCAGTCCCAGTTTCAGATAAGTAGTGACTAGCAAGGTCAGATAGACCAGGGGCATGGCGACTGTCATCAAGCGATTAAAACTGCGTAACAGAAATAGAAGGGTGGGATGGCTAGTTAGTTTGGAGCTAAGGTTGCTATACCATTCTTGATAATTTTTCATTAAATTTCTCATTCATTACCTTGTTTTCGTCTACAGGTGAGACGTTTATCTTCTAGTATAGTGCAGAAAAAGAAGGCCGTCAAGCCTTCTTTTGATTTATTCTTCTGCTTCGTCTTCTGTAAATTGACTATTGTACAAATCAGCGTAGAAGCCACCTTGCGCCATCAGCTCCTCGTGATTGCCTTGCTCGATGATATTGCCATCTTTCATGACAAGAATCAAGTCGGCATTACGAATAGTAGACAAGCGATGGGCGATGACAAAGGAAGTTCTGCCCTCCATCAAACGGTCCATGGCTTTTTGAATCAATTCCTCTGTACGTGTGTCGACAGAAGAGGTCGCTTCATCCAAAATCAAGAGCGGTGCATCTTTGAGAAGGGCACGAGCAATGGTCAAGAGCTGTTTTTGTCCAACAGACAAGGTCACGGTGTCATCCAAAACAGTATCGTAACCATCTGGCAAAGTCATGATAAAGTGGTGGATTCCCACAGCCTTGCTGGCTTCCATCATTCGTTCATCACTGATGTCTGTCTGATTATAGATCAGGTTCTCTCGAATCGTTCCTTCAAAGAGCCAAGTATCTTGCAAGACCATTGAAAAGGCATCATGTACTTCTGAGCGCTTCATGTCCTTGGTATCCACACCATCGATGCGGATACTTCCCTTATCTAGCTCATAGAACTTCATCAAAAGATTGACAATGGTTGTCTTACCAGCTCCAGTCGGTCCAACGATAGCGACTTTCTGACCTGCATGAGCTGTCGCAGAAAAGTCATGGATGATGGTGCGCTCTGGTGTATAGCCAAAGGATACGTGATCAAAAACCACTTCCCCTTTCATGCTACTCAATTGTCTTTCCTTGTGAGATTCATCCTGCATCTCTGCTTCAGCTAGAAATTCTAATACACGAGTCATGGCTGCGCTCGCTTGTTGCAAGCTCGTAATCCCTTGGGCAATCTGTGACAGAGGTTGAGAGAAGGTCCGTACGTAAACCATAAAGGCTACGATAATCCCTATAGTGATATGCCCTTCTAACGCCAGCGCGGCCCCAACGATGATGACTAAGACATAACTAAAGTTCCCAACAAAGAACATGGCTGGCATCATGATACCAGAGATAAACTGAGATTTCCAGATACTATCATGCAAGTCTTGGTTTAAACCTGCAAATCTCGCTTTGGAGGTGTCCACTGCGTTGTAGCTGGTCACAACATTATGACCTGAGTACATTTCTTCTACGTAACCATTGACGGCCGCTAGATTATTTTGCTGAGCTTTAAAATAACCCTGTGACTTGGCCATGATTACGGAAACCGCCGCAAAACCAACAAGGGTTGATACAACGGTTACCAATGCCAAAATCCAGTTCATCCCAAACATGGTCACCAAAACGGCAATCAGCAAGAAACTAGCTGAAAGAACAGTTCCTAAACTTTGGTTGAGAGATTGCGCTGCCGTATCCACATCATTGGTCACGCGCGAAAGGGTATCTCCTTGTGAATGACGGTCAAAATAGCCAAGTGGCAAACGATTAATCTTTTCAGCGATAGCCGTCCGCAAGCGTTTTGAAAAATGTTGGATACTCGTTGAAAAGATATAGGCCTGTGTATAGTTAAGAATGGCGCCAAATACATAGAGAATCACTAAAAAGCTAGCAATGTTTGACACAGCTACCAAGTCGATTTCTGTAGCCAAACCATCTGAAATCAAGTTAGTAATTTCTTTAATCTTAGTTGGACCATAAACGGTAATGATACTTGAAATGACTGCAGCCACAACTGCTATTAGGAGAGGGAGTTGGAGGCCTGCCATATAAGGTTTGCACTGTTTCCAGACCGACACTTTTTTATTTTCCATGTTCCAATTCCTCCTTCGATAGTTGTGAGTAGGCAATTTCTTGGTAGACTTCGTTGGTAGCTAGAAGTTCCTTGTGGGTGCCTTGTCCCACGACTTTTCCTTGATCCAATACTAAGATCAAGTCTGCATCCATAATGGTAGAAATGCGCTGCGCTACGATGAGCTTGGTCATGGATTTTGTTTTCTCGGCTAGCTCTTGGCGTAGGACACGATCTGTCTTGTAGTCCAAGGCTGAGAAGGAATCATCAAAGATGAGAATCTCTGGTTTACGAGCCAAGGCACGCGCAATGGCCAGACGCTGTCTTTGACCTCCTGAGAAGTTGGTTCCGCCTTGGGCCACTTCTGATGCAAGACCTGCTTCCTTGTCCTCGATGAAGCTTTTAGACTGGGCCAATTCAAGGGCTTGCCACATAGCAGCTTCGCTTAGAGGAGTTTCTTTGCTCTTACCAAAGTCCAAGTTCCCCTTGACATCTCCAGAAAAGAGGACTGCTTTTTGAGGGATATAGCCGACCTTATTGCGCAAATCTTCCAAGTCATAATCTTGCACATTGACACCATCCACTAGGATTTGTCCATCAGAAACGTCGTAAAAACGTGGCAAGAGGTTGACAAGCGTAGACTTACCTGATCCAGTCGATCCGATGAAGGCTACGGTTTGACCCGCTTCTGCTTTGAAAGTGACATGTTCCACGACTGCTTCAGAGTTTTTAGAGTAGCGGAAAGTCACATCACGGAATTCCACTTGTCCTTGAACTGAAGGATCCGCTGTCTGTGCATGACTAGGATTTTCAATAGAAGAATGCAGATCCAATACTTGATTGATACGTCCTGCCGAAACCAAGGTACGAGGAAGAACGATAAAGAGCGCTCCCATGAGAAGGAAGCCCATCACGACCTGCATAGCATAGGACATGAAGACCACCATATCACTAAAGAGTGGCAGACGTTCTGCCAAACTTGCGTCGTTGATAATATAGGCACCAATCCAGTAAATGGCTAAACTCAATCCACTGGAAATCGCCATCATGATCGGGTTCATAATCGCCATCAATCGATTGACAAAGAGATTGAGACGCGTCACTTCGTCATTGGCTGCTTCAAATTTCTTATCTTGGTAATCTTCCGCATTGTATGCGCGAACAACTCGAATCCCAGTCAAACTTTCACGAGTGATGCTATTGAGTTTATCTGTCAATTTTTGGATGACCGATTGTTTTGGAAAGGCCAGAGTCATGAGAACGGTGGTCATCAAGACATTCACAATAACAGCCACAACGACCGCCCAGAGCCAGTATTCCGATTTTCCAAGGATTTTTCCAATGGCCCAGATAGCCATAATTGGCCCACGAGTAACCACTTGCAAGCCCATGGTAAAGAGCATCTGTACCTGGGTAATATCATTGGTCGTCCGAGTCAAGAGACTTGGGATTGAAAAACGTTTGATCTCTGTCTGCGAAAAATCTAAAACACGATTAAAAACATCTCTTCGCAAGTGAGTTGTGTAAGACGCTGCAACACGAGAAGCAAAAAATCCAACTGTTACAGAAGACAGAAAGGCTAGGAGAGATAATCCCATCATCTTGGCAGCAGGAGACCATAGTTGTCCTAACTCCGTACCCGGTGTTCCAATCAATTCTGTTATTTCTGAAATATAGGTCGGCACTTCTAACTCGAGATAGACCGAGAAACAAGTGAAAAGAACAGTGAGTAGGATCATCCCCCACTCTTTTCCTGTAATATGTTTAGCAAGTTTCTTCATTCTCTCCTCCTATTCTTTCTACATTAGCCTGTAGTTGTCCGAGAACTTCTTCAAAAACGGCTAGCTTTTCCTTTGAAATTCCTTCCAGTAGGCTACTGGCAATCCGTTCAAAAAGCGCCTTAACTTCTTGCATCTGAGATCGTGATTTATCGGTCAAACGAACAAGTTTTGCTCGTTTATCACTTGGACTGGCCTCTAACTCGACCAGACCATTTTGTACCATACGCTTGACCAAGTTGCTAGCAACTGACTTGGTGATATTGAGTTCTGTCTCAATATCCTTGATAAGCGTTAATTCTTGATTATGCTCACGACGATCTAAAAACTGCAGGACCTGCCCTTGCGGTCCCCCCATAAATTCAATACCGCAACGTTTGGCTTCTTTCTGCAACATCAGGTGGATCTGGTACCCAAAACGTTTAAAAATCAACAACGATTTGTCCATGATTGCTCCCTTCTCATGATTTTATATAGTTCTCTGGAGAACTAATTTAGTTTCCGTGAGAACTATTTTATCACTTTCGGAGGAGATGTCAAGAAAAAAGTTTCCTAGAGAACTATTCTAGTCTAAATTGACATTGGAGAATATTTTCTCTATAATAAGCACTAGCTACCATGGATAGGAATCCATTCACTCGATGAAGGGAGAAAACGTTCAAATGAAACCAGAAGAACAAAAAGTTTTAGGGATTTTAGCAACCATTTTTGGAGCCATCGCACTTTTAGGATCTTGGATCCCGTTTATTAACTATCTATCGTTTTTCATCGCTATTGTCGCTTTGATCTTAGGTATTATCGGACTTATTGCCAATCTCAAAAAACGGAAAACAATGGCCATTATCGGAACATCCTTGTCAATTGCTTCTATTATACTCTTCCTTACGACCCAAATGTTGTATGCTAATGTCTACAAAGAGTTTGTCAGAGAGTTTAACCGTTCCTATAGAGAAGCCAGTTCCTCAATGGAACGCGACTTGACAGATGATACCATTGATTCACTCCCTGAAGAGGAGGAAGAGGATTCCTTCACTTGGACCCAAGAACAGTTCGACGCTTTAATCGAAGGTGACCTTGATAACAAAGGAAAAGGTGGCACCAACTACAAGGATATCATCAAAAAACACGGACTACCAGACTCCGAATTTGATTCAATCATTGAGGGCTACGACACCAAGAAAATTACCTATATTGGCATTGATGATAAAATCAAGACCGTTACTCTGACCTTTGTAAAACAGGATAATGGTCAACTCTTACTAGTTCATAAAATAGCTGTAGGCCTAGGAGAAAGACAGCAGCAAAGAGATTCTGGAATCAGAGTCTAATCTCAAATATAAAAAGCGAACAGCTAGCAAGTCTGTTCGCTTTTTTATTAGAACCCATCGACATTTGTGTAGATCTTTTGGACGTCCTCATCATCTTCAAGAACGCTGTAAAGTTTTTCAAATGTTTCCAAATCTTCACCGGACAACTCAACTTCTGATTGAGGAATCATTTCCAATTCAGTCACTTGGAATTCTTCGATGCCAGACTCACGAAGGGCAACGATAGCCTTATGAAGGTCTGTTGGAGCTGTGTAAACAGTGATTGTTCCTTCTTCCGCTTCTACATCATCCACATCAATATCTGCTTCAAGCAACAATTCAAAGATAGCATCCGCATCATCACCAGCAAATACGATAACACCCTTGTTGTCAAAGAGGTAAGAAACAGAACCTGAAGCACCCATGTTTCCGCCATTTTTACCAAAAGCAGCACGAACGTTCGCAGCTGTACGGTTGACGTTTGAAGTCAGAGTATCAACGATCAACATCGAACCATTTGGTCCAAATCCTTCGTAACGTCCTTCTGTAAAGGTTTCGTCTGTGTTTCCTTTTGCCTTATCGATAGCCTTATCAATAACGTGTTTCGGCACTTGCGCTTGTTTGGCACGATCGATAACGAATTTCAAAGCAGTGTTTGATTCTGGATCTGGTTCCCCTTTTTTAGCTGCTACATAGATTTCTACACCAAATTTTGCATATACTTTAGAGTTAGCTCCATCTTTAGCCGTTTTCTTGGCTACGATATTGGCCCATTTACGTCCCATTAGGAATCTCCTTTTTTCACATTTTAATCTTTCTTATTATAACACAAGTCTAGCTGATTTTCACTAGAGGAAATGGATTTTCTTTTGCAAAGCAAGCTAGGCTTTCCCTCCGACTGCCACGATTTTCTTGCCTTCTTTTATCCAAGGGTGTCGGGAAAGGGAGAAGTAAAGTTGGACAGTCATCACAACCCAGAGTAGCGGTTCACAGAGAATAACACCTGTATAGCCTGTCCAAGGAATAATCCAAGCTACGAAAATAATTTTCCCAAACAATTCTATAAAGCTAGATATAAGTGGCAAAAGTTTTTGGCCTAGTCCCTGCAAGCTATTTCTATAAATCAATAAAAGACTTAAAAATGGATAGAATACCGAACTGATACGTAAGTACAAGGTCCCGTTTTCTACCAAATAGCTGTCTGTCGAACTCGCCAAGAAAGAGACTAGGCTAGGACTGGCAAAAAATAGGAAAATACAGGCAAAGGCTGCCCAAGACATACTCAAATAGCTCCCTAAACGAAGGCCTTGGATAATACGTTCGGGACGTTTTGCACCAAAGTTTTGAGAGATAAAAGTCGTCATTGATGCTGAAATAGCTGTCATTGGCAGCAAGGCAAAGGCCATGATTCGCCGTGCTGCCGTTTGAGCACTGATAATGACTGCACCAAAACTATTGACAGAGGATTGCAAAATGACACTTCCGATAGAGACGATTGACCCCATCAGACCCATGGCTAGTCCCTGCTCCAAAAGATCCACATAGAGAGCCTTATTCCATTTGAAATGTTTGAGACCCGGAAGAAGCTCTGGAACACTCTTACGAATATAAAAATGACAGAGGATTGCTGACAAACCTTGCGAGATAATAGTCGCAAGACCAGCAGACTGAACACCCAGATGCAGTTGCGTAATAAAATACAAATCCAAGATCACATTAACGATAGCTGAGAAGATAAGAAAAGCAAGAGCCGCAAGGCTATCACCAATCGAGCGCAGTAAGCCTGCAAAAAGATTGTAAGCAAAACTAACCCCTACACAGGTAACAATCATGGAGATATACTCGTAGGATTGAGGAAGGATTTCTACAGGTGTCTCTAAATATTGCAAGAGTGGATAAAGGCCAAAGAAGCCCATCAGCATGACAAGGGCACTCAGGATAGCACCCAGAATCCAAGTTGCCGCAACAGCTTCTTTAATCTTAGCAAAATTACGAGCACCGTAGAGGCGAGCGATGACAACTCCCATCCCATTTCCAACTCCGAGGGCAAAACCGATGATCAGATCAAAAATAGCCGTCGTTGCTCCTACTGCTGCTAGGGATTCTTGTCCAAGGAACCGCCCTACAATCAAGACGTCAGCTGTATTATACAGCTGTTGGAAGATATTGGACAACAGAATTGGAAGGGCGAAGCTCAAAAGTGAGGGAAGAATGGAGCCATGAATCAGGTCCACTGTTCGTTTTTTATTCATAAAGATATTATATCAGCTTTCCAGAGGACCGACAAGATTCTTTAACGAATCCTGAAATCAATTGCTTACAGAGAGACAATTTGCTATAATCAAGAAAAGGAGGTCATTTATGAGTTTGACCAGTCAATTAATAACCGATGTGTTTCCAGATCTTGATAAAGTTGAAAAGCTAAATAACGAAGCTTTCCCCGAGGAAGAACGGGTCCCTCTTTCTGAGTTTTTGCGCTATCAGGACCGTGATGACGCCCACTTTTTTGCTTTTTATAACGAAGAAGAATTTGTTGGCTTTGCTTTTGCCATCTCCAACCAAAAGGCCTTCTATATTAGCTTTTTTGCCATCATGCCTCACTTAAGAAGTCACGGATATGGGAAGGAAATTATCGACAAACTAACTGATTTTTATCAGCGAACCATGTTGCTTGAAGTAGAGCGGTTGGATGAAGAATGCGATAACTTGGAACAAAGAAAAGCTCGTATGAGCTTCTATCAACAAAATGGCTTCAAAACAGCTAACGCTTTTCTAGAGTATGATGGCTTGAGTTTTGAAATTCTCTACCGCGGTGACCATTTCGACGAGGAAGCCTATCGCGACATCTTCCAAAAATTACAAGATGAACATTATTTTGACTTTCACATCAAATACAGACGCTTTAGTGATCATTAGTTGTTTCAAGGAAGAGAAGTCTAACGAACTTTCTCACAATAAAACGCATAATATCAAGGTTCTGAATACCTGATATTATGCGTTTTTATGATGACTCTATAATATTTGTAGTGGGTAAATCCCCCAATAATTGACTCATAGTCTTAAGAACTTAAGCTAAATACAACCATTCTTTCACTCAATCCCCATCTTCGCTGCTTTCTCTGCATGGATAACTGTTGTGTCATAAAGAGGAAGAGCTATATCAGATTGCTTTACTAGAAGACCAATCTCTGTACAGCCTAGGATAACGGCTTCTGCACCAGCATTTTTTAAATCGTCTATAACGGTAAGATATGTCTGTTTTGAACTTTCTCTGATATCTCCCAGACAGAGTTCATCATAGATAATCCGATTGACGTCCGCAATGCCTGCTTGGTCTGGAATCAGCACTTCTAGCCCAGATTCTAGTAATTTCTCCTTGTAAAAGTCTTGGGTCATGGTATACTTAGTCCCCAAGAGTCCAACCTTTCGAATACCATCATCTACCAGGGCTTGAGCAGTTGCTTGCGCAATGTGCAAAATTGGAATTGCAATTTTCTTCTGAATCTGCGGCGCAACCTTGTGCATGGTATTGGTACAGATGACGATAAAGTCCGCACCCGCCTGCTCTAAGCGCTGGGCAATGTCCGCCAGCACCTGCGCACTCTTGTCCCAGTCTCCAACAGCCTGATAATGCTCAATCTCTGCAAAATCCACACTGTAAAGCAGGATTTTAGCAGAATGCAGACCGCCTAGTTCCCTTTTGATAGTTTCGTTGATAATTTGGTAGTAAGAAGTAGTGCTTTCCCAACTCATACCCCCGATTAAACCGATTGTTTTCATCGTCTAATTAAACTCCTCCTTGTTAATGATTGCCAATGAATTGTACAATATACTACTGTGAGATCTGTTTCCGACGGCAATCGCAAACAACACTTCCGTGATAGTCGTTTCTTTACATCCTTCCACAAAGGGATCACTAATAATTTAGTTCATAACAATCTTAATTTATATGACTAAATCCAGATTTTTAGCTTATCACTCTATCATCAAATTTTGGCTAATTTATATAGTTTATATTCATAGTGATAGGTGGAATAAGTTAACAAAAAACCTGTTGTATTATACCGTGAGAAAAAATGTGGTAGTTATTCAAACGGGCTGTCCTCATTATACTACTAAAATCCCTTACTTACAATATATTATTCCCAACCTAAAATATCTGATTGCCAAATTCTCAACTTGTTCATTCTATTCTTTAAACAAAACTAGGAGAACTGAGCATACTGCTCTGCAAGTTTGCCTTATTTTGAAATATCATAAAGATTATGGCGGCGAAAAACTACTAAATAAAGTAAGAAAATAATCCATAAAATTGGAAGCCCCCAATTCACCAGAGAAAGACCAGCTGTAAACGGCATAGTCTTAAACAGAATAAATAAGATAAGGAGTAAAACAACTAACACAATGAAAGAGGGGGCGTTTCCAACTGTAACAGAGACATTGTCATTTTCTTTGATATCTAGAAGTAATGTCTGACTTGTAAATCCCAGAATGTCTTTAATATAAAGAGAATGTTTTCCTGCCGATAGTTCAATTTGCTTATCTACAATTGCAGTAACTTTGCCTTGATTGACATCGTCCACTATCAGATAAAGCAAGCCTCTGTCATTGACAAAACTTAATTTTCTATGAAGTTGCAAAACAGCCATAATAAATACCTCCTAACGACCAATATTATATATGTTTTAAAAATTGAATATAGGCAGATGCGCTTCTCTCAATTTCTTACTTTGTTGAAACCGGGTGTCCTCTCTGAACCATAAAAAGCAACGAAATCACGATAATTTCAGCGACAATAAAAATTTAAATAAAATCTTAAAAGGAACTAATCCTGCTCAAGAGTATAATAATATTTCCCATCAGGTTGATAATCCTTTTCCTGAATCCCAGCAGATACTGCTAATGATATTTTTCTCCTCCATTTTTACCATAAGACCAACCATAAATTAATACATTATCTATCCACTTTTTAGCAATGACGGACTAGAAAAATTAAATATAGGAAATTGAAAAACTAAGTTTTGATGAGATTCAACTAATTACTAGTCTCTTTTTTTATTTATAGTACCTTCTGGGCATTCTTTATATAATTCATGAAATTGTATATTCTTCTAGGTATTTCCCCAATTCCTCAATCCAACGTTTATTAATGGTTGAATGTCCCATATCTGAGTGTGTCACTATGATTAATGTTTTCATCTATATTTTCCTCCCTATTTATTAGGTACTGAATTATCAAATTAGGTGCACAAATTTCTCATAGATACTTCATAAGATATTATTCAATTTAGACATTTCTGAGCTCTATGATTTAGTTTTTCTTCCTATTTTTTGAATTAAGAAATCATCAATCTTTATCCGGTGTTGTGATTTCATTTGTCAATTACTTCACCATCAGAGCCATTAGCAGTTATAATTATCCTACTTTAACAGCTAGTTGATTTGAGGAAATGAAAATAGCAAATCTGTTAGTGTAGCAAGACAATTTCTATCATTTTGACCAATATTCTCTAGTCCCTATTTCAAATACTTATCGGTGTTTTATTGGTTTTTACGAATGGTATGGGAAATTAGTGAAGTAGGATAATTTTACTTACTACAGAAATTATGAAACTATTTTTAGATACTCTTTAGGACTCTATCTCAGATTACCCAAAGGAATAGAATTTCCCAATTCATGCATTGCTCTATTCGGTTCGAAGAGCTTCAACAGGATTCTTGCGAGCGGCAATCTTGGAAGGAATATAGCCGGCAAAGAATGTCAAAACAATGCTAAGAGCCACTAATACAGCTGCATTCTCAGGAGAGAGGTTAGCTGTGAAACCTTTGATATTCAACGAATCAGCTACCAATTGGTTAATGGGAATAGTCAGAAGTGCTGCTATTCCGATACCTAATACCCCAGAGCTCAAACCCAACAGCCCTGCTTCAGCATTAAAAATGCGCGAAATATCTTTCTTACGGCTTCCCAGAGCTCGCAAAATTCCGATTTCTTTCGTTCTCTCTACAACAGAAACATAGATTAAAATTCCAATCATAATGGAAGAAACTAACAGTGAGATGCCTGAAAAGGCAGTTAGAATAAAGGTTACAGAACCAATAATATCAGTAAAAGCCTCTGATACTGTTTTTGCCATATCCGTATAGGAGACAGAGTAGCGTTCATAATCATTGCTGTTTTTGCCATATTTTTTGGCTACATCTTCATTAAAGGTGTGTATAGTTTGCAGGATCTTCTTTCGATCTTCAAAAGACTTGGCATAAAAACTTAAACTTGTTGGTGTGTTGTCACCTCCTAGTTGTTGCATCATTGTTTGGTAGCTTTCTTCTGACAGAACCTCGCCACTGATGTCCAAGACACTACGGGTCTGGCTTTTTTCCTGTGCTTGAACAATAGCTGAACTTTTTTCTACCTCCAATAATTGATTGAGAAAAGTTTGACTATAGCCAATCGTTCCATTAAATGGGGTTGTGGTAGCATCCTTTAGCTGCATGATTTCTGTTATTCTCAGAGTTTGCCCTTCTTGATAAAGGCTGTCTGTCACTTCATTAGGAATAAAGCGCTCTCCAATTTGTCGGAAATATTGGTCATTTGTAAGAACATGGATTTCTTTACCAAGAAGTTCTTCTATCTTTACTTTATTTTTTCCCTTATATCCTAACATAGCAAGTTGTTGTTCGCTTAAACTACCATCTGAATCTAAAAATAGAATAGCTTGATTAGCAGTTGGATACTTAAATATCTTATCTTCGCTAGCAACTAATCGGTACTTATCCGTAATGGTGGTTTCATCTGTTGGAAGAACTGCAAAGTTGGTAGTAGTTGCCATTAAAGTTCGTACCACATTATCTTGAATCTGATGGATCTGACCATCTGTATCCTTGACAAAAGCCTTAAGAGTATAACCAGTATTGAAATTTAGACTTTTGTAGTAAGATTTAGCATGCTTTTTCATATATGAGATGAAATCGCCGTCTTTTCCCCCTAGAGCATCTTCAGTGTAACGATTCTGATGTGTTTTCCCTTGCTCAGCTACCTTGATTTCTTTGATTGGTTCTTCAGTTTTTTCTGCTAATCGATCGGATAAGGTTCGAATTCCTCCTGAGTCTGCTGCTGATATAGTTATGGGCATAGTGGAAAGGGTGTCTTCCTGCATACTTTTAATATAGCCATTCATCCCAGATGAAATCGCTAAAACAGAAGCAATACCTATAATTCCAATACTTGCTGCAAAAATCGTTAAAATACTCCGAACTTTCTTAGTCAGTAAATTTTTAAAACTAGAGCTAATTGCCCGAGTAAAAGACATAGAAGTTTTGCCCAGCTTGTAACCCTTATTGGAATCAATTTGAGGATTTGGGGCTGTATCTTCGATAATCTTTCCATCTGATAATCGGACAATTCGACTACTACATTTTTCTGCCAACTCAGGATTATGAGTCACCATGATAACCAACTTACCCTGACTGATTTTCTTAATCAATTCCATAATTTGTATACTAGTGCTACTGTCTAGTGCGCCAGTAGGTTCATCAGCTAAAATAATTTTAGGATTGGTTACCAAGGCCCGAGCAATAGCCACTCGCTGCATCTGACCACCAGATAATTGATTGGGTTTCTTGTGAATATGCTGCTCCAGTCCAACATCTTTCAGAGCTACAACTGCTCTTTCCTGACTTTCTTTATTGGATAAACCTGAGATAGATAGAGCTATTTTAACATTTTCTAATACTGACAAATGGCTGATGAGCTGGTAATTTTGAAAGATGAAACCAATGGTCCCATTACGATAACTATCCCAATCTTTATCTTTGAAAGATTTCGTCGAAGTGCCATCTACAATCATATCTCCTTCATCATAACTATCTAAACCACCAATAATATTGAGGAGAGTTGTTTTGCCACTGCCACTAGCGCCTAGGATAGAGACAAATTCATGTTCACCAAAACAGATGGATACATCATTCAGTACTCGGTTTTCTTCCTCACCACTATTGTAAATCTTTGTAATATGCTTTAATTCTAACATCAGCATCTCCTCTCTTCTTACTCTCTACCTGACATACAGTCAAAATTCCAAGAAAAGCCTGTTTTTATAATTTTATTGACATTTATCGAATGCAGCTGGCGATCTGAGCTATGTCTTCCAAAAATTGTTGGCGTTTATCATCAGAAATCTTTTCGACATCTGCTAATTGAGTCAATTTAACCGGTGCAACAGCACAAGTTTTTAAAATTTGATTTTTCAGGACTTTACCATAGTCCTGAGCAAAAGGTACTACAAAAGAAGGGGTGTTATGTGTTGTGATAATCCAAGCAGATTTCCCTTGTAAATGCCCTTCAAGACCGACTTTTTTATAAGAATAAGCAAAACCAGCTACAAAGACACGATCAATGAACCCTTTAAGTATGGCAGGCATGCCACTCCACCAAAGAGGGAAAATAAAGATTAGATGATCCGCCCAGGTAATCAAATCACGGTATTCTTTCATTTCAACAACTTTGTCCAAGTCACGCCGTTTATGACTTTCATCAAATCGTAATATCGGGTCAAATTGCTCATTGTATAAATCTAAGGTTTTAACAGAATGTTTGCTCGAAATGTTAGCTTGAACCTGCTTGAGAATCGCTCCGTTAAAACTTTGATGGGTTGGGTGAGTATAGATGATTAAAATATTCATGATCGTTCTCCTTTGATATAAATATCAAGCATATGCTCAATAGTAGTTTGAATCGCTTTGTTATCAAAATCATAACCAATGGGACTGTTCGCCAGAACGGCAAGACCTGAAATGAAACTCCAAAAGTGAAACAATATTTCAGCTTCACTATTGGTGAACTGTTCCTCTTTACGAAGCTTCAAAACAATACGCTTAAATTCTTCAAAACCTGGCAAATCTGAATCCAGCGAAATAGTATCCTGTGTGACCTTCATATATTTGAAAGGAAATTTAACAAAGAGAGCTTCAAAGAAATATGGATACTGTTTGGCAAAGGTGATGAAGTTAAAACCCATTTTAGTCAATTGATGACGAGCAGAAGCTTCCAAATCAATTTCCTGTTGCATTTCTTGATTGAGAAAAGTAGAGAGGCGTTTTAAAACCACTTTTAAATAATTTTCTTTGCTTTCAAAATGGCGGTAAGGAGTTCCGTGGGTCACACCACAAGATTTAGCGATAGTTCTCAGCGAAAGTTGTTCAATGCCATGTTTTTTGATTTCTTCCACTCCTGTCTGAATGAGTCTTTCTTTCAATTCAGCTGTGTTACGTTTCATAATCTCCTCCAAAAGTATACGTTGTCTATATCGTTAGTATACACTGTCTACATTGTTTTGTCAATTCTAAGAGTATAATAAAATCCCTTTTCATTGTAAAAAGAATAAAAAGGGATTAGAGATAGAAAAGCCATCATAGTTTATGCTTATTCATTCTACAGAGAATTTGTCCTTTTTAAAATATATCTATAATAAAATAGTCGCATCAGAAAGCCTGCCGTCCAGCCAAAAGGAGCGGCCATCCAAATGCCATTAAATCCTAGTGAGGTATGGGATAACAAGACGGCTAAAGGCACCTGAAGAATACAGAAAGTTGTGATAGAAGCAATCAAAGGAAGAAGAGATTTTCCATAACCTAATAATAAACCATTTAACACCTGCATCGCTCCAAAAATCAGATAAAAGCTTGATACAATACGCAAATACTGTTGACCAATTTGAATGACAGCTGCATCATGATTAAAAATGGAAATGAATGCTGGAGCAAAAACAAAAATCATAACAGAAATGCAGATTGATAAACTGATTGAAAATAATAAGGTACTTCTACCACCCTTGCTAATGCGCTCTCTTTTCCCAGCCCCTTCATTTTGAGCTGTAAAATTCATCAATGCCTGTCCGAGATTAACAGCAGGCATTTCTGCAAAAGAGTCAACCTTAGACGCTGCTGTATAGGCTGCAATAGCGCTTGTTCCAAAACTGTTGACAAGAAACTGAATCACCAGAAAGCCAAAACTAATGAAAACCTGCTGCAGCATAGCAGGAAGCCCAATAGATAACGATGAACGCAATTCTTTGCTGCTCCATTTTAAATCGGATAAATGAGGAAACAAGTCTGGATATTTTTGCTTCATGTACAATAAACAGACAAAGAAAGAAAAGTACTGAGCGATGACAGTAGCACCGGCGGCACCAGCAACACCACAATGAAAGCCAGCAATAAAAACTACATCTAAAAATGCATTCAGACAAACCGAACTAATTAAAATATAAGTTGGTGTCTTAGAATCTCCAATCCCTCTCAAACAATTCGCTAAAGTATTGTATGCAAAAAGCGGCACCAAGCCTAAAAAGATAATTTTTAAATAAACATCCGCATCAGCTAATAAAGATTGAGGTACATTTAATTGTCTTAGAAATATGCTCGAATAGAAAATCCCCAAAATTGTTAAAATAAAAGCTAGAATACTCGTGAAAATCAAGTTCGTATCAAGAATATCTTTCATCTTTTGGAAACGTTTTGCTCCATAAAGCTGGGAGATAAGTACACTGGCTCCAATGGAGATTCCTGTTGAAAGGGCAACTGTTAAGGCTACTACTTGAGCACTAGCACCAACAGCTGCCAATCCTTTTGTCCCCACAAGATTTCCGACAATGGCAGTGTCTGTCACATTATATAATTGCTCAAATAAATTTCCTAAGAGGATGGGAACAGAAAAATAGAGTATAGTTTTTAATTCATTTCCTTTAGTTAAGTCCGTCATTTATTTTCTCCTTTTAATCTGCTATAATAAGATTAAAACCATACAATTCGTACAATATCATTATAAATAAAAAATTGGCTCTTATTATCCAAAAAATTGTCGGCAAGATAATTTTATAAGGAGAGAATATGTCTGTTAATTCATTTGAACATTATCCCATGACGTGGAAACCTAATAAGAAACTGTTAAAAGCCCCTCTGTACCTTACACTGGCAGAGTTGCTAGAGCAAGATATTGTCAGTGGCCGGCTGGCAGCTGAAACCAAATTGCCGCCACAGCGTGAGTTAGCAGACTTTTTAGATATTAATCTCAGCACTATTACACGAGCTTTTAAACTATGCGAACAAAAAGGAATCATTTATGCTGTTATTGGTAAGGGAACGTTTGTGTCGCCAAATAAAGCAACTCCTTTAGGGACGCTTGAAAAGAATCAGTCACTAATTCCACTCGGTAATCTGAGACCTTACTATCAACTGAACACTATTGCATCAGATACCGTTAGGCGATTGCTGCAGAGCCCTTCTATTGATAGACTCTTTCGCTTTGATACGGTTAATGATACCGACTGGCACACAAGAATTGCCCAGTATTGGCTGAAAAATTTTTCTCTCAGTACTTCTCAAGAGAATATCTTTCTAACCTCCGGCACTCAAAACGCACTTGTTTTACTTTTTCTAACGGTATTTCAGGCTGGTGATAAGATTGCCACAGATACCTTTACCTATACCAATTTCATCTCCCTAGCCCGTCAGTTTCGGATTGAATTGATTCCCATCATATCTGATACTAAAGGCATTCTTCCTGAAGATTTGGAGAAAAAGTGCCAACAGCATCAGATTAAGGGAATTTACCTAGTGCCAACAAACAATAATCCAACTGGTGCTACCTTAACCGCACAGCGCCGAAAAACTTTAGCTGATATCATCATAAAACATCAGCTTTTGTTAATTGAAGATGATACCTATGCCTTTATCAATAAGCAACAGCTGCCTCCATTAGCCAGCCTGATTCCTGACTGTACCTTTTATATTCATGGGCTTTCAAAAGCGTTATTTCCTGGCTTGCGAATCGCCTATATGGTCGTGCCTGATCGATTTATCAAAAAGATTTCACTTACAGCTAACAATATCAATACTCATATATCTTTGTTAAATGCTGAAATTACCAGTGAACTCATTTCAAGTGGACAAGCCCAAGAAATTATCCAGCAAAAAAACCGATTGTCAGAAGAACGCAATCGTCTTTACCGTCAGTTCTTCCCTGAAGTTACTTCTGAGAATCCTTTTGCTTTATTTCAATGGCTGCCATTACCAAAGGAATGGAAAGGATATGAAGTTGAAACTCTTGCCCGGCAGCATGGTGTAGAAATTCTTTGTGCAGAACGGTTTTTTGTCGGCGGTGTCATAGAGCAGTCAGCCTTGCGAGTATCCATCTGTTCGCCAGAAAATATGGCAGAATTAGAAAGAGGACTAAATATCCTTACGAATTTATTAAGATGATAAGAAGTACGAATTATATTAAAAATGATAATATTTTACTCTTAAGAGAAAATTGAGAAAAAAATAACATAAAACGGATTAATCGGTTAAAAGTTGTACAATAGGGCCTGTCAAAGAATTTTGACTTAGCTCCCCTCTAAATGTTAAAGAATTTAACCTAGACCAAAAAGGAGAAAAACGATATGATGATGATGAAAAGAGAAATGCTTGGAAAGCAGTTAAGAAGAAGCAGAGAAGTATTTGGCTATAGTCAGATTCAAGTAGCTAATTTGCTTGGTGTCTCCCGGCAAACAGTTTCTAACTGGGAAAATGACAAAACGATTCCAGATGGCATCAGTCTAATACAGTTAGCAGATATTTATCATATTTCTTTAGATGAATTATGCGGTCGGACAGTTTTGCTAAAATCGACATCTCATTCGGTTAGTAAGGTGGAAATCGGGCAAATGCTTGGCTTAGTTGGTGTATTCCTATGCTGCTCGCTCGTTAGTCTGACAAATATCCTATTTTTTAGTTTCCTTTTTCTCTGCTTCTTAATCTTTTTCATCTATTCTCATTTTCAAAAATACAATCATTAATATTGGAGGTCAGAAATGACGAAAGAAACAAGAGAATTAGCCTTAATTGCGGGTATTTATTTTCTTCTTTTTGTAATTCCGCATTTTATACATTTTTCATATGGAAATCAGTCACTTAGGATGATTATCCCGCTGCTGGCTTATATTTTCCTAGCTTTATTTGGACTCTATGTGTTGCGCTATCGGTTAAAGGAAAATTTGTTGTGGATAAAACAGCATAAGCTGAAAAGTTTGGGGATTACACTGCTTGTTTTTTTAGCGATGACCCTCTTTACGATAGCAGGCAGTTTTTTAGCTCAGTTAGGCTATTCATTTTTTAACATTGACCAGGCAAACTTAACTAACGATACCAATATTGGATCGGCAATGAATTTATTTCCTGTACCTCTGCTAATCTTGGTTTTAGGTGTCTTAGGACCTTTTGTTGAAGAAATTATCTATCGCTATATTTTGCTAAATTTTTTAAAAAAATATTGCTCTGCGGGAGTGGCGATTTTTTTATCCAGTCTTTGTTTTGCCATGATTCATGTCAATCATTTTACAGCCAATGAATTGTTAGGCGTTTTACCTCATTTTATGTCAGGTCTTGTCTTTGCTTATACTTATCACAAAACAGATAATCTCCTTTTTTCATCTGCTGTGCATATCAGCAATAATACCAGTATATTTTTGCTGATATAAAGACGAGACTATACTAAACCGAGGTTGTTTCATCTGCTTTGAATTCTATATTTATTAAGGAAGAAGGTTCTTTTATATGTTGACCAGCTGTTTTAGTTTTTTAGTCATCCTTTGTATTTTAGTCTATTTCTATTTAATGTTAGACTTGCATTTAAAAAATAAAGGCATCTACAGTCCTATCAGACATGCTGTCAGTGACTACGGTGTAGGGGAGTATAAATATCTTTTTAACTGGGCAGGAATTGTCAGTACATTCCGTAATATTTTCTTGATAGGTGCTCTTATCTGTTGGAACTATGAGACTGCCTTTAAAGAAAAAGCTATTTGGTTATTGGTACTGGCCTTGGTGGGCTATTTCGGAATTATGGTTTTTCCAACAGATATTGAAGGAAGCCGCAAAACAATCAGCGGCCGCTTGCACTTGCTATTTGCTATTTTACAGTTTACCGTCTTGGCCATTTTTCTTTTTCAATTGACCGATGTAATGAGTGCATTAGTACCTTCGTTAGCTGTTTTCTTCTTGGCAATAGAATGGCTGATAAAGATTGGTTTATATGGATTGGTCGCCGCACTTATTTTACCTTTTTTAAAACCCTTCTTTGGGTTATTAGAACGCATTTTTCTGTACGCAAGCAATATTTATATTCTGATTTTTTGTATAATACTATTTCAACAAAAATAGATTATGGGTTTCGTTATAGCCGTTTAGTGTATCTTTTATTATATATGGGATTCTTAATAAAGAATTGCTTGACTTGTACGATAAGATAATAAAGCGAAAAGGGGATTTAAATAGGTTGCTTACTACAATTTGAGATACTTTTACAACTAACTATAAGTGTGCTTGCTAATTGAGATACAAATCATTTATTAGAAAGAGAAAACTATGCTGAATGAACAAGATACTTATGTTCCGACGGGTATTTCTCCAAAAGAGACAGGCTTTGGTTATACTATGTCAGTAATTGGCAGGAAATATAAACGGCAATTCTACATATTTTACTAGAAAATCTTATGAGTTTTTATTGTGCACTTATATTGTATATTCAAGGTAGAAAAAAGCCCCATATGACCTATAATGAAAAGCGACCAAACCATCATTAGAAAGAATCATATGGAACCATCACATTTTATCACAAAATTACTAGACATTAAAGACCCTAATATCCAAATTATGGATGTCATTAATAAGGATACTCACAAGGAAATCATCGCTAAACTGGACTACGACGCCCCATCTTGCCCTTATTGCGAAAGTCAAATTAAGAAATATGACTTCCAAAAATCGTCTAAAATTCCTTACCTTGAAACGACTGGTATGCCTACTAGAATTCTCCTTAAAAAGCGTCGTTTCAAGTGCTATCATTGTTCGAAAATGATAGTCTCTGAGACTTCCCTCGTCAAGAAAGATCATCAAATCCCTCGTATGATCAATCAAAAGATTGCTCAAAAGTTGATTGAAAAGACTTCTATGACCGATATTGCTCATCAGCTGTCTATTCAACTTCAACTGTTATTCACAAGCTTAATGACTTCCGTTTTAATCATGATTTTTCTTGTCTGCCAGAGATTATGTCTTGGGACGAGTATGCATTCACTAAAGGAAAGATGAGCTTTATTGCTCAGGATTTTGAAAAGCTCAATATCATCACTGTCCTTGAAGGCAGGACACAAACTATCATCCGAAATTACTTTCTGCGCTACGAGCGAGCTGTTCGTTGTCAGGTGAAAATCATTACGATGAATATGTTTAGTCCCTACTATGGACTTGGCTAAACAGCTTCGCTTTCGAATTTCTAGTCTTAGGCTGAAACAGTCTCCCAGACTGTTTCACTCCCAAACGCTAAAATCGTTCTAGATCGTTTTCACATTGTCCAACACTTAAGCCGTGTTATGAGTCGTTTGCGTATCCAAATCATGAATCAATTTGAACGAAAATCCCATGAATATAAGGCTATCAAACGTTACTGGAAGCTCATTCAACAAGATAGTCGTAAACTGAGTGATAAGCGATTTTATCGCCCTACTTTTCGTATGCACTTGACGAATAAAGAAATTCTAAACAAGCTTTTGAGTTATTCAGAAGACTTGAAACACCACTATAAGCTCTACCAGCTCTTGCTTTTTCACTTTCAGAACAAAGACCCTGAGAAATTTTTCGGACTCATTGAAGACAATCTAAAGCAAGTTCATCCTCTTTTTCAGACTGTCTTTAAAACCTTCCTCAAGGACAAAGAAAAGATTGTCAACGCCCTTCAACTACCCTATTCCAACGCAAAATTGGAAGCGACTAATAATCTCATTAAACTCATCAAGCGAAATGCCTTTAGATTTTGGAACTTTGAAAACTTCAAAAAACGGATTTTCATCGCTCTCAACATCAAAAAAGAAAGGACGAAATTCGTCCTTTCTCGATCTTAGCTTTTTTTCAACTCACTACAGTTGACAAAGAGCCTTTATAATTTTGAAAGCTTTCCCTAGTTTTATCTTTAATCTTCAATTTCGATTTCAAGTCCATCGCCTAGGTCAAGCGTCACTTCTTGGTTAGGTGCCAAATCTTCTGCGACAGAGGTAGGAGTGGTTCCCTCTTCATCTTCAATCAAACCGTATTGAACACGAACCTGATGGTCAATCTCATCAAAAATCTCTGGGTGATCTGCCAAATATTTCTTAGCATTTTCAGATCCTTGTCCGATTTTTTCACCCTTGTAAGAGTACCATGCTCCCGCTTTTTGGATAATATCGAGATCACTTGCGATCTTCAAGAGCTCACCAGTCTTAGAAATCCCTTCTCCGTACATGATTTCAACGAAAGCTTCCTTAAACGGTGGAGCTACCTTATTTTTCACGACCTTGATCTTGGTTTCCTTACCGACATTGGTATCTTTTTGGTCACCAGTTCCTTTGATTTGTGTGCTTCCACGAACATCCAAACGGACCGAAGCGTAGAATTTCAGAGCACGTCCACCAGGTGTTGTTTCTGGATTTCCAAACATAACCCCAACCTTTTCACGCAACTGGTTGATAAAGATGGCAATTGTTTTGGTTTTATTGATCGAAGCACCAAGTTTACGCATGGCCTGGCTCATCATACGAGCTTGCAAACCAACGTGGCTGTCTCCAATATCTCCATCAATTTCTGCACGAGGTACAAGGGCTGCAACTGAGTCAATAACGACGAGGTCAACTGCACCTGAGTCAATCAATTTTCCAGCAATTTCAAGACCTTGCTCTCCTGAGTCTGGTTGTGACAAGAGCAATTCGTCAATATTCACACCAAGGGCTGCAGCATAGGCTGGGTCAAGAGCATGTTCCGCATCGATAAAGGCTGCAATACCACCTTCTTTCTGTGCTTGCGCAACAGCGTGAAGGGCAACCGTTGTCTTACCAGATGATTCTGGTCCGTAGATTTCGATGATGCGTCCTTTAGGATAACCACCTGAACCAAGAGCAATGTCAAGAGCCAACGACCCTGAACTCATGACTTGCACTTTTTGCTCCGCGCGCTCGCCTAAACGCATGATTGAGCCTTTACCGAAGTCTTTTTCAATCAGTTTAAGAGCATCGTTCAAGGCTTTTTCACGATCCGCTCCAAACTTTTTTGAAATCTCATCTAATTTTTTTGGTTTTTTCGCCATTCTGTTCTCCTATATTCTACTGGTTCTTAGACCTATCTACTATTATATCAAAATTTAGTCACTTAATAAAGCCTTGCGAACTAGGTTAAAGGCATGCATAACCGCGATGTGACGTACATCTGCTCGACTCCGTCCTGCGATATTAGCCTTGATCACCTCTGTCCCTTTCGCATGTGCCAGTCCAATAAAAACTGTGCCGGCTGGATGCCCCTCTAGGCTATCTGGACCTGCCACACCTGTCAGACTGACTCCATAATCAGACTGAGTCTTGAGTCGTGCCTGCTCTGCCATTTTTCGAGCCGTAAACTCAGAAACGACCCCGTGTTCTTTTAGCTCTTGATCGGAAATATCCAGCATCTTAGACTTTTCTTCTAAACTGTAAGTGACAAAACCGCCATTAAAGATAGCTGAAACACCTGAAAAGTCTGCTAAAGTAGCTTGAAAGAGACCTGCCGTCAAGCTTTCTGCCGCAGTAATGCTTTTCTGTCTCTTCTTTAGCCCTTCTACTACGACACTTGCGAGGCTGGTCTCCTCCCCATATCCATAACAGATGTCTCGTAGAGAATTCCCCTCGAAAGTTTGTCGATCCAAGATTTGATTTTCTAGGATGTCCAGTGCTTGATCAGCCTTCTCTTGACTGACTGCTTTTGTAGACAAGCGCAAGGTCACTTCTCCCGTTTTGGCATACGGTGCCAAAGTCGGATCGGTTTGATGATCAATCAAATCCGCCAAAATGGTCACCAACTGACTTTCGCCAATTCCAAAGAAACGAAGAACTCGGGAATATAGTTTGGTGCCTGTCATCAGCTTGGGTAAGAGCTGGTTTAAGACCATGGGTTTCAATTCACTTGGTGGACCAGGAAGAACGACGTAGGTCACTCCATCCACTTCCGACACCCCTCCTACTGCTAAACCTGTCTCATTTGGCAGCGGAGTTGCCCCTTCTACAATTTGGGCTTGGCGCTCATTATTCGGTGTCCGAGCATAGTCAGGTCTTTGAGCAAAAAAGATATCTAGTTTTTCCTGGGCTTGAGGATCAAACACTAGATCTTTTCCCAAAAATTTAGCCAGAGTTTGTTTGGTCAAATCATCCTCAGTTGGTCCCAAGCCCCCTGTCAAAATCACAAGATTACTACGTTGACTCGCAATCTCCAGCAAGGACAAAAGACGAGCTTCATTGTCTCCGACAGCTGTTTGGAAGTAGACATCTACCCCGATTTCGGCTAGCTTCTCTGATAAAAACTGAGCATTGGTATTGACGATCTGCCCTGTTAAAATTTCTGTTCCGACAGCAATAATTTCTGCTTTCATTTTTCCTCCTACTTATCTATTCGAATTTTTTTGAAAAAATCGCAGGAAATTTCCCACGATTCGATTCTTTGTTTTATTCTACCTCTTCGTTTGAAACACTAGTACTGGTTGAAGGCGCTGTCCGGCCAAAGGCTGTTTCGTACAGAACAGCATTGGTTTCTAATTCCGTCACTGGCTCTTTACCTAGTGAACTACGCAAGAGATTTTGCATTTCGAGCATATGTTCTGAAGTGACAATCTGATAAGAAATTCCCTGTAGTTCAGCATCTTCTCCACGCAATTGATGCGTTTCGATATTCTTGAAAGAATCTTGATAGCCGAGCAATTGTGGAATGCTCTTAGCTGATAAATCCACATTGGTCTGCATGTTGTCACTCAAAGCTTTGAGAATGCCTTGATAATGACTCACACTGTTCAGACTCAAAACCTTCTCTACGATTTTTTGAATGACTTCACGTTGACGTTTTTGACGACCATAGTCTCCTTCAGGGTCTTGGTAACGCATCCGTGAATACACCAAGGCTTCCTCCCCATTCAAGGTTTGTTCTCCAACACCGATGGAAATCTTATTGAACTCTTCTTGGTCAGCAATCGAAATTGGGAAACCGAGTGTATTGTTGACAGTGATCCCACCAACTGCATCCACCAATTGTTGAAGCCCCTGCATGTTAACCATCACATAGCGGTCAATGTGGATATTCATCATCTTTTGAATAGTAGAAATTGCAAGTTCTGCACCACCATTAGCATAGGCCGCATTGAGTTTGGCTTCCTGAACTTGACCGTTTCCAGTCTCAATCTTGGTCAAAATATCCCGTTCCAAACTCATCATTGTGGTTTTCTTTGTTTTGGGATTAACCGTCAGGAGAATCATGGAATCACTATTACCCGCCCACGGGTCTGTACGTTCCACGTTTCCCGTATCTACCCCCATCAAGAGGATAGTCAGTGGCTCCGTCGCTTCGATAACGTTGGTTTCTTCCCCGATTTTTTTGTAAGTCTTTTTACTTAGGGTTTCTGTTCCCTGTTGGTAGATGGTATAGCCATAAACCGCTACACCTAAAACTGTTACTGCTAGGAAACCTAGCACCATTCCAATTAATTTTTTAATCATCTCGTTATTCATTTATCAGCTTGCCCATAAGACAAACATCTAAAAATATCCCTTCTGCTAAATAGGCTCCTCTTTCTTGTAAGCCTTCTGTGATAAATCCCATTTTTGAGTAGAGGTGGATCGCAGCCTCGTTTCGTTTTTGTACACTAAGTTGCAAACGGCGCAAGACACCACTGGCTTTAGCCCACTCGATGCCTTCTTCTAGAAGTATAGTCGCCAAGCCTTGGTTCCAGAATTTCTTTCGAACTGCTAGAAAAACATCACCGATATGTTGAACTCTTAAATGTTGGTCCGCTGTGATATTCAAAACACCTGCAATCTCATCATTCAGCAAGGCGAGGAGAGTAATTTGATTCTCTGATGCAGCTTGTTTTTCGATAAAAAGAGCCATTTCAGAAGCTGTCATCATAATACCATTTTCATCCAAGCTGGTAAAATCTGTCTCTTGACCGACACAATCTAAAAATGCAATTAAGGCTGTAGCATCTGAAATCTCTGCCTCACGAATACACAACTCATACTCCATCTTGAAGCTCCTTGATGAGTTGTTCAGCCCGAGAGCCATGAGCCGTAAAATGAAGACAACGACCCTCAGCTTCTTTCAAAATTTCCAACTCCAAGTAAGAATCTGGTAAAGCCTCGCCCAAAAGATGCCCCCACTCAATAACAGTCACACCACCACCAAAGAGAAACTCATCCAAGTCAATAGAATCAGCATCACCTTCGATACGGTAGACATCCAAGTGGTAAAGTGGCAAACGCCCTTCGTACTCTCTGACAATGGTATAGGTTGGACTTTTAATCATCTGACGGATATCCAAGCCCTTGGCAAGGCCCTTTGTAAAGGTTGTTTTACCCGCACCCAACTCTCCAGTCAAGATCAGAACATCGTCTTTTTGAAGCAAATGACCTAATCTTTCTCCGAGAGCTAGAAGCTCTTCTTCATTTTTTGTGTACATGTTACTATTATACCAAAAAGTTTCCTTTTGTGTGAATTTTCTTTATAGACTTACTATGCTAAATTTACAGTTCTCCTTGCCTTTCTTAGAAAAAAGTAAAAATACAAATAACAAATAAAACATCCCGAATCACATGTCCGTAAAATGAAATTTCCCTTTGCACGGATTTTGGAAAGAGGAAACGCGCACATAAAAAACCAAGACTGATATAAAGGAGAATGGAGGAGATTGTTACGGGATTTCTTAAGAAAATAATCGTGCCTAAAACGGAAATCACAACCGTTCTCTTCTTATTGAGATGGTTGTCCATATCCCGAATATATTTATCAAAAGGTAAGAAAATCCATAGATCTACTCCTAGCAAGAAAAAGAAGGAGGGTAAAAAGAGGTCAACCAGTTCCTGCTGCAATTTGCTAGTAGTTTGGATGCTTTCTGTGAGAACCAGACAGGTTGCCAGAAGATTGACTACTAAAAGAAGGCTATAAACAAGACTTACTTTCTTTTGAACACGCAAAATACTATGACTTTTCTGACCCAGGGTATGGAAGTAATTAATCCCAGCACAAAAGCCTGAAACTCCCACTATGAGAATTAAAAAATAGACATTTCCTTCTCTTAAGGATAAAAATGATTCCTTCCACAATAAACAACTTCCAAATAAAATTTGAGCGACAGCTAATAATAATAAAACACGAATTGATTTCATCATTTCCTTTTCTTCCTCCGTATAAGAAATTATACTCTGACAGGATTAGAAAATGATAAATGACTTCCAAAATGTCACATTAGGACGCTGAACGGTACAAAAAACAGTCCCGTCATTCACAGAACTGTTCTCTTCTAATCTAATCCCTAAACCAGAGAGCGATTTCTCGTTTAGCTGACTCTTCTGAATCTGATCCGTGTACCACGTTTTGAATGGCTTGATTTTCTCCTGCCGCCTTAGCAAAATCTCCCCGGATGGTTCCTGGTAGTGCCTCTTCTGGACGAGTGGCACCCATCATGTCACGCCAGCTTTCAATTACCTTGGGACCTGAAATGATTCCAACAATTATTGGGCCTGAGGTCATAAATTGACGGATAGGAGGATAAAAACTTTTTTCAACTAAGTCGCGATAGTGTTGGTCAATCAAAGCTTCTGAAACTGCTGAACGTAACTCTAATTTTTCGAGTTTGAAACCACGTCGCTCAATTCTTTTCAAAACCTCGCCAACTAGACCTCTCTTCACACCATCTGGCTTAATGATAAAGAATGTTTGTTCCATATAAATCCCCTTGTCACTTTAGTTCTTCTATTCTACCACACTTTATGAAAAAGTGGGAAAATTTTCTGAAACAAAGCAAAGAGAACCCGAAGGTTCTCTTATTTACTTTTATTCTATAGTTTCTTCAGATTGGATTTCCACAGTTTCATCTACTGGAGCAAGTTCTGTATCTTCTTGTTCAGGAGTCAGATATTCTGCGTCATTGATTGCCTGTGGTTCAAGGTTACGGTAGCGAGCCATACCAGTACCTGCTGGGATGATCTTACCAATAATAACATTTTCCTTGAGTCCAAGGAGATGGTCTTTCTTACCACGGATGGCCGCATCTGTAAGGACACGAGTTGTTTCCTGGAAGGAAGCCGCTGACAAGAAACTGTTTGTTTCAAGTGAGGCTTTGGTAATTCCCATAAGAACTGGGCGACCAGTCGCTGGAACCCCACCTGCGATAAGGACATCTTTATTAGCATCTGTAAAATCGTTAATGTCTAAAAGGGTACCCATGAGAAGATCTGTATCACCTGGATCCATGACACGGACTTTACGGATCATTTGACGAACCATAACCTCGATGTGTTTGTCACCGATTTCTACCCCTTGACTACGGTAAACTTTTTGGACTTCACCAAGAAGGTAAGTTTCAACTGACAAGACATCACGAACAGCAAGGAGATGTTTTGGTTGGATAGAACCCTCTGTCAATGCTGCACCACGAGAAACTTGGTCTCCAACTTCAACACGCATACGTGCTGTAAATGGAACGACATATTCTCCTTCGCCAGTTTCACCCTTAACAAAGACTTTCTTCGTACGAGTTGACGCGTCTTCTTCAATGGCGGTAACTTGTCCCTTGACCTCTGTGATGACCGCTTCCCCT
Source organism: Streptococcus sp. CF10-1 (assembly GCF_024295825.1). GTDB lineage: Bacteria > Bacillota > Bacilli > Lactobacillales > Streptococcaceae > Streptococcus. The sequence continues at coordinate 224,046 of NZ_JANCPQ010000004.1, forward strand.
TTTGGATTGCGGGCTTCAAAGATTTCTTGGACACGAGGAAGACCCTGAGTGATATCGGTATTTGAGGCAACCCCACCCGTGTGGAAGGTACGCATTGTAAGTTGTGTACCAGGTTCCCCGATAGATTGGGCAGCGATTGTACCAACTGCTTCACCAACTTCAACCGCATCACCAGTCGCCAAGTTGATACCGTAACAGTGACGGCAGACACCATGACGAGTGTTACATGTAAATACGGAACGGATAGTCACTTCTTCCACACCAGCATTGACAATCTCGCGCGCCTTGTCTTCTGTAATCAACTCATTTGGACCAATGATGACTTCGCCAGTTTCTGGGTGTTTAACAGTTTTCTTAGTGTAACGACCATTGAGACGTTCTTCGAGAGACTCGATCATCTCTTTTCCTTCTGCGATAGAGCGGATCAAGAGACCACGGTCTGTTCCACAGTCGTCCTCACGGATGATAACGTCTTGGGCGACGTCAACCAAACGACGAGTCAAGTAACCTGAGTCGGCTGTCTTAAGGGCCGTATCGGTCATACCTTTACGAGCACCGTGAGTTGAGAAGAACATTTCGAGTACTGACAAACCTTCGCGGAAGTTTGAAAGGATTGGCAATTCCATGATACGTCCGTTCGGAGCGGCCATCAGACCACGCATACCGGCAAGTTGTGAGAAGTTCGAGATGTTACCACGGGCTCCTGAGTCCATCATCATAACGATTGGGTTCTTCGGATCTTGATTATCGACCAAGCGTTTTTCCAATTTCTCACGAGCTGCACGCCATTCAGCTGTAACGGCATTGTAACGTTCATCATCAGTAATCAAACCACGACGGAACTGTTTTGTGATTTGTTCTACACGCTTATGAGATTCTTCGATGATTTCAGCCTTGTCTTCAACCACTGGGATATCAGCAATCCCCACTGTCAATCCAGCAAGTGTTGAATGATGGTAACCTAAGTCTTTCAATCGGTCCAAGAATGCAGAGGTTTCTGTTGTACGGAAACGTTTGAAAATCTCAGCGATGATATTTCCAAGGTTTTTCTTCTTGAATGGAGGATTGAGTTCAAGATTGCGAATGGCTTCCTTGATATCGCCACCTAGTGGTAAGAAGTATTTAGCTGGAAGCCCTTCTGTCAAGTTTGCATTATTTGGTTCTTGCAAGTAAGGTAGACCCTCTGGCATGATATCGTTGAAGAGGATTTTACCAACTGTTGTAAGCAAGACCTTGTGTTTTTGCTCTTCAGTCCATGGTTTGTTAAGGCTATCTGTCGCGATACCAACACGTGAGTGGAGGTGAACATAACCATTGCGATAAGCCATGACAGCTTCGTCACGATCCTTGAAGACCATTCCTTCACCTTCACGGCCAGCTTCTTCCATGGTCAAGTAGTAGTTACCCAAAACCATATCCTGAGATGGAGTAACAACTGGTTTACCATCTTTCGGATTCAAGATGTGCTCTGCAGCGAGCATCAAGATACGAGCTTCTGCTTGGGCTTCTTCTGAAAGCGGTACGTGGATGGCCATTTGGTCCCCGTCAAAGTCGGCATTGTAGGCTTCACAGACAAGCGGGTGCAAGCGAAGGGCCTTACCATCAATCAAGACTGGCTCGAAGGCTTGGATACCCAAACGGTGAAGGGTCGGTGCGCGGTTCAAAAGCACTGGGTGTTCTTTGATGACTTCTTCGAGGATGTCCCAGATACGTTCATCTCCGCGTTCCACCAAGCGTTTAGCCGCTTTCACGTTTTGCACGATGTCACGAGCTACGATTTCACGCATAACGAATGGTTTAAAGAGCTCGATTGCCATTTCACGTGGCACACCACATTGGTACATCTTAAGAGTTGGACCAACGGCAATAACAGAACGTCCTGAGAAGTCAACACGTTTACCGAGCAAGTTTTGACGGAAGCGTCCTTGTTTTCCTTTAAGCATGTGGCTCAATGATTTGAGTGGACGGCTACCTGGTCCTGTGATCGGACGACCACGACGACCGTTGTCAATCAAAGCGTCAACCGCTTCTTGAAGCATACGCTTCTCATTTTGAACGATAATACCTGGTGCATTCAACTCAAGCAAACGAGCCAAACGGTTGTTACGGTTGATAACACGGCGGTAAAGGTCGTTCAAGTCAGATGAGGCAAAACGGCCACCATCCAACTGCAACATTGGACGGAGATCTGGTGGAATAACTGGGAGGATGTTAAGAACCATCCATTCAGGTTTGTTTCCAGACTTGTAAAAGGCATCCAAAACATCCAAACGGCGGATAGCTTTGACACGTTTTTGTCCAGTAGCTGTTTTCAACTCTTCTTTGAGTTCAGTAATTTCTTTTTCAAGATCTACTTGTTTCAACAGGTCTTGGATGGCTTCGGCACCCATTTTGGCAACGAATGATCCATAGCCATACTCACGCAAGCGCTCACGGTATTCGCGCTCTGTCATGATAGACTTGTGCTCAAGTGGTGTATCCTTAGGATCAATCACCACATAAGCCGCAAAGTAGATAACTTCCTCGAGGGCACGAGGGCTCATATCAAGGGTCAAGCCCATACGGCTTGGAATCCCCTTGAAATACCAGATGTGAGATACAGGAGCTTTCAACTCGATGTGCCCCATACGCTCACGACGAACTTTCGTACGCGTTACTTCAACCCCACAGCGGTCACAAACAATCCCTCTGTAACGAATGCGTTTGTACTTCCCACAAGCACATTCCCAATCTTTTGTAGGACCAAAGATGACTTCGTCAAAGAGTCCTTCACGTTCTGGTTTCAACGTACGGTAATTGATTGTTTCAGGTTTTTTGACTTCTCCATAAGACCATGAACGGACTTTGCTTGGAGAAGCTAGGGTGATTTGCATACTTTTAAAACGATTTACATCAACCACTATTTCTTCCCTTTCTATTCTAAGTGAACTGCTTATTCTTGTTCAGCAGTTTCTTCTGTTGCTTCCGCTTTTGTTGCTTTCTCAGCCTCTTCAGCTTCAAAGGCTGCTTTAGCCTCTCGGGCTGCTTTTTCGCGGGCTTTTTCAAGGTCATCTACGTGGATGACATCTTCGTCCATTCCTTCATCCAAGTCACGAAGTTCCACCTCTTGATCATCTTCATCAAGGACACGCATGTCAAGACCAAGAGATTGCAATTCTTTCACAAGAACTCGGAAGGATTCTGGAACACCTGGTTTTGGAATTGGTTTTCCTTTTGTAATAGCTTCATAAGCTCTCAAACGGCCGTTGATATCGTCAGATTTGTAAGTCAAGATTTCTTGAAGAACATTTGACGCACCGTAGGCTTCAAGAGCCCAAACCTCCATCTCACCGAAACGTTGTCCACCAAACTGAGCTTTACCTCCAAGTGGCTGTTGAGTAACGGTTGAGTAAGGTCCGACTGAACGCGCGTGCAATTTATCATCAACCATGTGGTGAAGTTTGATCATGTACATGACACCAACTGATACACGGTTATCAAATGGCTCACCAGTACGGCCATCGTAAAGGATTGTTTTAGCATCGCTATCCATACCTGCTTCTTTAACAGTGTCCCAAAGGTCTTCAGAACTTGCTCCGTCAAAGACTGGTGTTGCGATGTGGATACCAAGAGTACGAGCTGCCATACCAAGGTGGAGTTCCATAACCTGACCGATATTCATACGTGATGGCACCCCAAGTGGGTTCAACATGATATCGACTGGAGTTCCGTCTGGAAGGTAAGGCATGTCTTCTACAGGAACGATACGAGAGACAACCCCTTTGTTTCCGTGACGTCCGGCCATCTTATCTCCGACCTTGATCTTCCGTTTTTGAGCGATGTAGACGCGAACCAGCATGTTAACACCTGATTGCAACTCATCTCCATTTGCACGTGTAAAGATCTTAACATCACGAACGACACCATCAGCACCGTGAGGTACACGAAGAGAAGTGTCACGCACTTCACGAGACTTGTCTCCGAAGATAGCGTGCAAGAGACGTTCTTCAGCTGAAAGGTCTTTCTCACCCTTAGGCGTGACTTTACCGACAAGGATATCGCCTTCTTTAACCTCAGCACCGATACGGATAATTCCCATTTCGTCAAGGTTTTTAAGGGCATCTTCCCCAACGTTTGGAATTTCACGAGTAATTTCTTCAGGCCCAAGCTTTGTATCACGTGTTTCTGATTCGTATTCTTCGAGGTGGACAGATGTGTAGACATCGTCTTTGACCAAGCGTTCGCTCATGATAACGGCATCCTCGAAGTTGTAACCTTCCCAAGTCATGTAGGCAACGATTGGGTTTTGTCCAAGTGCCATTTCTCCATTTTCCATAGAAGGTCCGTCAGCGATAAAATCGCCTTTTTCAACGACATCCCCAACTTTAACGAGGGTACGTTGGTTGTAGGCAGTACCTGAATTTGAACGACGGAATTTTTGAACATGATAAACATCTAGGGAACCATCTTCACGGCGAACTTCTACCTTGTCCGCATCTGCGTAGGTAACTTTACCGTCATGCTGAGCAATAACCGCAGCTCCAGAGTCGTGAGCTGCTTGGTATTCCATACCAGTACCAACGTAAGGTGCTTTTGGATCAATCAATGGCACAGCCTGACGTTGCATGTTGGCACCCATGAGGGCACGGTTGGAGTCATCGTTTTCCAAGAATGGAATACATGCAGTCGCAACGGCAACTACCTGTTTTGGTGAAACGTCCATGTAGTCAACCACTTCTGCTGGATACTCCTGGTTGACCCCTTGGTGACGTCCCATGACAACTTTCTCAGCAAAAGTACCATCTTCGTTCAATTTTGAATTAGCCTGTGCTACAGTAAATTCATCTTCTTCATCGGCTGTCAACCAAACGATTTCGTTTGTGACTACACCAGTTTCACGGTCAACCTTACGGTATGGTGTTTGAACAAATCCATACTTGTTCAAGTGTCCGTATGATGACAAGTTATTGATCAAACCGATGTTAGGTCCTTCAGGTGTTTCAATTGGACACATACGACCATAGTGAGTGTAGTGCACGTCACGTACTTCATATCCAGCACGGTCACGAGTCAAACCACCAGGCCCTAAGGCTGACAAACGACGTTTGTGAGACAACTCAGAAAGTGGGTTGTGTTGGTCCATGAACTGGGACAATTGTGAGGAACCAAAGAATTCTTTGATCGCAGCTGTCACAGGGCGGATGTTGATAATTTGTTGTGGTGTTAAAACTTCATTGTCCTGAACAGACATACGTTCACGGACATTACGTTCCATACGAGAAAGTCCAAGACGTACTTGGTTTGCAAGCAATTCACCAACTGCACGGATACGACGGTTTCCAAGGTGGTCAATATCATCCACACGACCGATACCTTCCGCCAAGTTGAGGAAGTAGCTCATCTCTGCAAGGATATCCGCAGGAGTTACAACATGAACCTTGTCATCAGGATTGGCATTTCCGATGATAGTTACGACACGGTCTGGGTCCGTTGGCGCAACAACCTTGAATTTTTGAAGCACAACTGGTTCTGTCAGAACAGCTGCATCGTTTGGAATGTAAACGATCTTGTTCAAGTCGCCATCCAAGTGACTCTCGATGCTTTCAATCACGCTACGAGTCATAACGGTACCAGCTTCTACCAAGATTTCACCCGTTTCAGGATCTACCAATGGCTCTGCAATGGTTTGGTTGAGCAAGCGTGTTTTAACGTTGAGTTTTTTATTGACCTTGTAACGACCAACTGCTGCCAAATCGTAGCGGCGTGGGTCAAAGAAACGAGCCACAAGCAAGCTACGTGAGCTTTCAGCCGTCTTAGGCTCACCTGGACGAAGGCGTTCGTAGATTTCTTTCAAGGCCTCGTCTGTACGAGAGTCCATTGGATTCTTGTGGATATCTTTTTCAACAGTATTGCGAACCAATTCGCTATCACCAAAGATATCAAAGATTTCATCATCTCCTGAGAAACCAAGTGCACGAACCAAGGTTGTAAATGGAATCTTACGAGTACGGTCGATACGAGTATAAGCGATGTCTTTTGAGTCGCTTTCAAGTTCCAACCAAGCTCCACGGTTAGGGATAACAGTAGAACCGTAACCCACTTTACCGTTCTTGTCTACTTTGTCATTAAAGTAAACCCCTGGTGAGCGGACCAACTGAGAAACGATAATACGTTCACCACCATTGATGATGAAAGTACCCATTTCGGTCATGATTGGGAAATCACCAAAGAAGACTTCTTGAGTCTTGATTTCGCCTGTTTCTTTATTAATCAAGCGGAAGGTTACGAAAATTGGTGCTGAGTAGCTAGCATCGTGGATACGAGCTTCTTCGAGCGTGTATTTTGGTTCCTTGATTTCATAGCCAACAAATTCCAACTCCATTGTGTCTGTGAAGTTTGAAATTGGCAATACATCTTCAAATACTTCCTTAAGACCGTGATCTAGGAAATCTTTGAATGAATCCGTTTGAATTTCAATCAAATTTGGTAAGTCAAGAACTTCTTTGATTCTTGAAAAACTACGACGGGTACGATGTTTCCCGTATTGAACGTCATGTCCTGCCAAGATGATTCTCCTTTGTAAATAAATTCCAAGCCTTGTCAATCAGGCTTTTCTAATCGTCATATGGTTTTAGAAACCCCTATCACCGTGTCCCTTTGATAAATTTTCAGAATCTTTAAATCTTTGTTACAAACACTCAAAAACCTGAAAAAAAGCACAAAAAGAGCAGCTAAATCTGACTTTTTCAGAAGATTTAACTGCTGTGAGCCTTGTCTGGACAATATTTCAGACAAAACCTACGACAAATGATTATTCTTATTATACCTTATTGACCAAGATTTTTCAAGGTTTTTTTACTATTTTTTAAACAATCTTTTCCTATATATTATTTTAAAATTTCAAGAGAATGAAGCATTATATTTTCTCTTAAAAATTAGGAAAACGCTTGCACTAATGTTTACCTCGTGCTATACTGATAAGGAACAACTACACAAGGAGAATTGTGATGAAAAAGATCCCATCTCAAACTGAGAAAAAAATGATTTATGGTATCCGTTCCTTGAAGAACGGAACTGGTTCTGTCCTTATTGGTGCCAGCATTGTCTTGCTTTCTGCTACAATGCCAACTATTTCGGCCAACGAAAACCTTCCTCAAACTCAGGAAAATACCAGCGCTGTGACCAAGGCCCCTACTGAGACTGAAACGAGTCAAACTCAAAAAGAAACGCCTATTTCTGAACAAAAGAATGCAAACGCTTCCCTTGATTCTAAAAAGGAAGCCCCATCAACTGACGCTCCTCTAGCAGCTGAAACACCTAAAAAAGAAGATGCTACTACAAGCCAGACTAACAGCAAGGAAGAGAAAGTAGATGCCAGCACTTCGACACCAACTTCAGATCAAAAACCACAAGCAGACACATCTTCTGAAGAACCAATCGCAGACAACCACTTCCGCATCCATGTAAAAAAACTCCCTGAAGAAAACAAAGATTCTCAAGGTCTTTGGACTTGGGATGATGTTGAAAAGCCGTCTGAAAACTGGCCCAATGGAGCCAAGTCCTTCAAGGATGCCAAGCAAGATGACTACGGCTATTACCTAGATGTCAAACTCAAAAATGAGCAAGCCAAGAAAGTCAGCTTCCTTATCAACAATACCAAGGGGGATAACCTGACAGGGGACCGTTCTGTAGAGCGCCTCTCTCCAAAAATGAATGAGGCTTGGCTAGATGAAAACTACAAGGTATACAATTATCGACCTCAACCAGCAGGAACTGTCCGTGTCAACTACTACCGCACCGATGGCAACTATGACAAAAAATCTCTTTGGTATTGGGGCGATGTCAAAAAACCAAGCAGTGGAGAATGGCCTGACGGTACTGACTTTACAGCAACTGGAAAGTATGGCCGCTACATTGATATTCCACTCAATGAAGCGGCAAGAGAATTTGGATTTTTATTACTAGACGAAAGCAAGAAAGGTGATGATGTGAAAATCAGAAAAGAAGATTATAAATTCACTGATCTAAAAAATCACAGTCAGATTTTCCTCAAGGATGATGACGAAACCATCTACACTAACCCCTACTATGTGCACGATATCCGCATGACTGGTGCCCAACACGTGGCTAAATCTCGTATCGAAAGCAGTTTTTCTACCCTCGTTGGAGCTAAGAAAGACGATATCCTCAAACACTCCAGCATCACTGATTACCAAGGGAATAAAGTAGCTATCACAGACGTGGAAGTGGATGAGGCAGGTAAAAAAGTGACCTATATCGGCGACTTCTCTGATACCCAACACCCGTACACTGTCAGCTACAATTCAGACCGATTCACCACACGTTCAAGCTGGCGCCTCAAGGATGAGTCCTACAGTTACGATGGTCCACTCGGCGCAACTCTAAAAGAAGATGGCAAGCGTGTTGACCTCACCCTCTGGTCTCCAAGTGCTGATAAGGTTTCCGTTGTCGTATATGACAAGAAAGACCCTGAAAAGGTAGTTGGAACTGTCGCCCTTGAAAAAGGAGAAAAAGGAACCTGGAAACAAACTCTGGATGCAAACTCTGGTCTCGGTATCAGCAACTACACTGGCTATTACTACCACTACCAAATCGAGCGCCAAGGTAAAACTGTCCTCGTTCTTGATCCTTATGCCAAATCACTAGCAGCCTGGAACAGCGACCTTGCAAAAACAGATGCCGCTCATAAGGTCGCTAAGGCTGCCTTCGTCGATCCAGCGAAGTTAGGTCCGCAAGACTTGACCTACGGTAAGATTCGCAACTTCAAATCGCGCGAAGATGCTGTCATCTATGAAGCCCATGTTCGTGACTTCACCTCAGATCCTGCCATCGCAAAAGACTTGACCAAACCATTTGGTACCTTTGAAGCCTTTATCGAAAAATTAGACTATCTCAAAGACTTGGGTGTGACCCATATCCAACTCCTTCCAGTCTTGTCTTACTACTTTGTCAATGAATTGAAGAACCAAGAACGCTTGTCTGCCTATGCTTCAAGCAACAGTAACTACAACTGGGGATATGACCCTCAAAACTACTTCTCCTTGACTGGTATGTACTCAAGCGATCCTAAGGATCCAGAAAAACGAATCGCCGAATTCAAAAACCTCATCAACGAAATCCACAAACGTGGCATGGGTGCTATCCTGGACGTGGTCTACAACCATACTGCAAAGGTTGACATTTTTGAGGATATTGAGCCAAACTACTATCACTTTATGGATGCAGACGGAACTCCACGTACTAGCTTCGGAGGCGGCCGTTTGGGAACTACCCACTACATGTCTAAACGTGTCTTGGTAGACTCCATCAAGTATCTAGTTGAAACCTACAAAGTAGATGGTTTCCGCTTTGATATGATGGGTGACCATGATGCGGCTTCAATCGAAGAAGCTTACAAGGCTGCACGCGCCCTCAATCCAAATCTTATCATGCTAGGTGAAGGCTGGAGAACCTATACTGGTGATGAAAATACGCCTGTACAACCTGCTGACCAAGATTGGATGAAGAAAACAGATACTGTCGCTGTCTTTTCAGACGACATCCGCAACAACCTCAAGTCTGGCTATCCAAACGAAGGTCAACCTGCCTTTATCACAGGTGGCAAACGCGATATCAATACCATCTTTAAAAATCTCATTGCCCAACCAACTAACTTTGAAGCAGACAGTCCTGGAGATGTTATCCAGTATATTGCAGCCCATGATAACTTGACACTCTTTGATATTATTGCTCAGTCTATCAAAAAAGACCCAAGCAAGGCTGAGAACTATGCTGAAATCCATCGCCGTTTGCGACTTGGAAACCTCATGGTCTTGACTGCTCAAGGGACTCCGTTTATCCACTCTGGTCAAGAATACGGACGTACCAAACAATTCCTTGATCCAGCCTATAAGACTCCTGTTCCTGAAGATAAAGTTCCAAACAAGTCTCACTTATTGCGTGATAAGGACGGCAAACCATTTGTCTATCCTTACTTTATCCATGACTCTTACGACTCTAGTGATGCTGTCAACAAGTTTGATTGGACCAAGGCTACCGACAGCAAAGCTTATCCTGAAAATGTCAAGAGCCGTGACTACATGAAAGGATTAATCGCTCTTCGTCAATCTACGGACGCTTTCCGACTCAAGAGTCTACAAGATATCAAAGAGCGCGTCCAACTCATTACTGTCCCAGGCCAAAATGGTGTTGAAAAAGAAGATGTAGTCATCGGCTACCAAATCACTGCTCCAAACGGCGATGTCTACGCAGTCTTTGTCAATGCGGATGATAAGGCTCGTGAATTTACTCTAGGAACTGCCTTTGCTCACTTGAGAAAGGCTGAAGTCCTCGCAGATGAAAATCAAGCCGGACCAGTAGGAATCGCTAAACCTCAAGGTCTCGAATGGACTGAAAAAGGCTTAAAATTAAACGCTCTCACTGCCGTTGTTCTCCGCTTGTCTCAAGGTGGTGCCATCGTCGCTCCAGCTGTGGAAGAAAAACCAGAATTTGATCTTTCTAGCTTGAAAGTTGAATCAGAACAAGACCTAGCCCAAAACCTAGTAGCAAATCCTGACTCTCAAGAAACTGCTACAGAGACTCTTTCTCAGAAAGTCCTTCCAAACACAGGTACTGAGAGCAAATCCCTCCTTGCCCTTGCTGGATTCAGTATCCTTGCCCTTCTCGGACTTGGATGGTTGATAAAAAACAAGAAAAAGAACTAACACTCAATGAAAATCAAAGAGTAAACTAGGTAGCTAGCCGCAGGCTTTACTCAAGTACGGCAAGGCGAAGCTGACCTGGTTTAAAGAGATTTTCAAAGAATATAACCTAGCCCTCCTATAGAAAAACACCCCATGATTAGAAGACTCTTCTAGCCATGGGGTGTTGTTTTTATGATACACTTATCTATCAAATCATATATTCTACACTATAGGTGGCATCTGATAAGATACGAGCCAGAAACTGCTTGGTTCGTTCTTCTTGTGGACGACTAAAGAAATCGTGGGGATTGTTCTCCTCTACGATACGGCCTCCATCCATGAAAATAACGTGGTTTGCGACATCTCTAGCAAATCCCATCTCATGCGTGACGACCACCATGGTCACACCTTCTCCCGCCAACTGTTTCAGAACATCCAAAACATCTCCAACCAACTCAGGGTCTAGTGCCGATGTTGGTTCATCTAGCAAAATGACCTCGGGCTTGACGGCAATGGCACGCGCAATTCCTATTCGTTGTTGTTGTCCTCCAGATAGTTGTGAAGGGTAGTAGTCTTTATAGGCAAGTAAACCAACTTTTTCCAAGGCAGCTTCTGCACGTTTGAGTGCTTCTTCCTTGGAAACTTTACGAGCTACGATTAGGCCTTCTAGAATATTTTCCAGAGCAGTTTTATTTGCAAAAAGATTGTAGTGTTGAAAAACAAAGGCTGTTTTTTGGCGAATTTCTAGAATGTCTTTCTTGCTTAATTTGGCCAAGTCATAAGTTTTTCCTGCCAAGGTCAAACGGCCACTGTCAGCTTTTTCTAAGTGGTTGAGACAACGGAGAAAGGTCGTTTTCCCCGAACCTGATGGTCCTAAAATGACGACTACATCCCCTTGGTTGACCTGGAGATTGACATCCTCCAAGACCTGCCTCTCACCAAATGTTTTTGCGATATGTTCTACTTGTAACATCCTGTCCTCCTATACAAAACGCGCGCTAGATGCTTTTGCACTCTTTTCTTTTTTCACATAGCCTTTCTCCAGTAGGGAGAAGCCCCACTGAATCAAACCACAGATCAAAATATACTGCAAAAAGATCACAAAATAAGACTCGAAATACTGGTAACCGTAGGACGCTTCTACACGAGCAATAGCGGTGATGTCCTTGATGGTCATGACAAAGACCAGGGAGGTCCCTTTGACGATATTGATCACCAGATTGGCCAAGTTAGGCAAGGCTGAGCGCAAGGCTTGTGGAAAAACAATCCTTAGATAGGCCTGGGTTGTAGTCAGCCCAATCGCATGCGCTGCCTCTAGTTGTCCCTTGTCCACCGTCAAGATAGCTGAACGCAAAATCTCCGACAAACTCCCGACTGTCATCAAACTATAAATGACAAAGGCATAATAGAGAGGATCAAGCTTGAAAATATCAAAGTCACTTCCTATGCTTTTGAGAAATTGATTCAGCAAACTTGGAAACAAACTATAAAAGAAGAGAATCAATAAAATCGGAGGAGTCGCTCGGATAAAGGCCAGATAGACTAGAGAAAAACTCCTCACACCTCGAACCTTATAGATCTGCCCTAAGGCTAAAAATAGAGCTGGTAAAAAGCTTAAGACCATAGCCACAATCATGATAATCAAGGTGATTGGCACACCCTTCAAGGTCTCCAGAAAGGTCTTTACAATATAGTCTATATCCATTTCTTACCTCCCTTTTGTTTCCAAAGACTTCTCAAGCAAACGACTCAAGCTAGAAATAACCAAGGCAATCCCCCAGTAAAGAAGCGCAACTGCCGTATAGGTTTCCAGAGAGTAGTTCCCTAAATTGCGACTAATCAAGAGATTGCCTGCCCCCATAACATCAACGAAACCAATCGTATAGGCCAAGGCAGCATCCCGCATGAGATTGAGAATAGCGGTCGTTATATTGGGAAGAGCAACTTGAAAAGCTTGGGGAAAAATGATTCTCCAAAAAGTCTGACTTGGAGTCAAACCAATACTAAGCCCGGCCTCTGCCTGCCCCTTTGGAATAGCTTGATAGGCCGCCTTGAAAACCTCGGCAACAATAGCCGCAAACAAGAGAATCATCGTCAAGAGAACAAAAATAGTTTTAGACCAGTTGTTGATGTCCAAACCAAGCCACCATTTCAGAAATTCTGGCAAGCCATAAAAGACTAGAAAAAGCAAGACAATCGGCGGTGTACAACGAAGGGTAAAGATATAGCTTTTGGAAATCGCTGCAAAACTCTTGTCATCTCCTACTTGTGCCCAGGCCAAGAGACCTCCAAAAAGGGAACCAAGAAGAGTGGTAAAAAAGAGAATGGACAAGGTCATAGGAAGTGCCTTCCATAAGGTCGGCAAAAACTGAAAGACCTTGGAAAAATCATAAGAAACCATGCAAAACCCTTTCTAGTCTTGTAATTTCTGGTCTAGTCTTTGTCTACGTAACTAAAGACATCTTCTTTAAAGTATTGCTGAGATAGCTTAGCAAGCGTGCCATCTTCTTTCAACTCTTTGATTGCTTTTTCATATTCTTTAGCGAATTTCTCACCCTTTTCATCACGGTGAATCAAGGGATAAGTTGGAATACCCTTGTATGGGAACCAGCTGAGTTTATCCGCATATTGGTGGTAAGGGCCATCTTCTGCGGTAACTGCTTTTTCAAAGGACAGTTTAATATCAAAGAAGGCGTCATAACGTCCTTCTAAGACCCAGGCATAGGCATCTGCCACTTTAAAGGATTCAGCAGCTGTTAGCTCAATCGGTGCATCCTGATGTTTTTCATTGTAGCTAGTGATAACATTCCATTGAGCATTCTGTGGAGAGATGGGAACCAATTTCCCTTTATTCTTAGCAAAGTCATCAATGGTTTTGTATTTCTGTTCATCTTCTTTTCTGACAGTAAATCCGATGATGCTCGCTCCGACTGGTTCAGATGGAATGACAAACTTTTTAGCTCGTTCTTCTGTGTACCAAGCTCCCTTGGTTCCGATGTCATACTTACCTGATTCCAGACCAATCAAGAGGTCGTCATCACTGGTACCCGTATATTCAAATTGATAGTTTGCCAACTTCTCATCAACAGCCTTCAAAACAGCTACTTCATAACCATCTGATTCCCCTTTTTCATTGACAAAGTCATAAGGTACATAGTTTTGTGTATGGGCAACCTTCAAGGTTATGACTTCAGCAGACGAAGCCGTTTCTCCCTCCTTGGCTGGAGCGCCAGCTAAACTTCTCCCGATAATCGTTGCCCCAATTACTGCAACAACTGCTACACCACCGATAATCCATGCTTTTTTACTCATTTTTTTCTCCTTTAGTTTTCAAGCGCTTCTCTCACCCACTGGATACGTTCAACTGCGCTATCACTTGGAATGGTACAATCTGCCCCAAGTACCAAGCCCTGTTCCCCAGCTTCTGCAACTAGTTTCTTTGCCTCAGCCTGAATGGCATCCTTGCTACCAGTATACAGCAAGCCTGTCTTGCCATTTTCGAATCCTCCAAGAACCGTACGTCCCTTGAAAATCTCACGACCTTCCTTGAGAGTGATTCCCTCTGGTCCTACAGCCCAGTTAAAGACTTGGGCTGGATAGTCTGCAAAAAGGTGAATATCATTTCGCGCTCCCTCGTAGCCACAGATATGAAGGACAGTGACGCCACCAACAGCACTAGCTGCTTCCAGAACCGTTATCTCGCTAGGTGCAATGACGGCTTGATAATCTGCTGCCGACACTCGTTGATCTTGGATACTTTGCACGCTGAGGTAGATTCCGTCAGCACCAGCCTTTTTGATGACAGCTCGGCTGAGACTAGCAATATCTTCTGCAATCACATCCAACACCTTCTTCAGAGCTTCAGGATCTTCCACCAAAAAATCTGCAATAAGGTCATCCCCACCAGACACTTCCCCCAGTAGCCACTTGAGATAGGTCACAGGAGCAAAAATATTGTAAATCGCAACGATATCTTCTGTAAACTCTTGCTTGATTTTCTTAACCAAGTCAACCTGCTCTTTTATCCAAGCATGATCTGGTCCGAGTGGTTGAATGGTCGCCAATTCTTGAAGTGATTTTCCTTTGGCAATCGCTGGATTTGGATAAGCAAAGTAGCCATCACTCATGAGTTTGATAAAGTCTGGCTGAACTTCTCGGATAAAGCGCTTGTGGCCCTCGATATTCTTCTCGATAATGGCTGGATTTGAGAAACCGTGTAGCCATTCGTCTTCGGATGTGAAATGGTGCCAAAAACCAACTGGCACACGATCAACCTTTTCACCTCTAAATGCTTTTAAAACCCATTCTTTTTTTTCTGACATTCTTATTCTCCATTTCTTACTTTTTCAACTAATAAACTGCTTGCGATATCATTCGAGCGTAGAAAGGGGAGACTGGACTTGGAAAAATTCTGAACTCCATGACATCTCTCTCCATTTTTGCAGTGGCCATTTTTTACGACGCTTATGGCGACCAAGGCCAGCAAACCGACAACTGCAATGAAGATGCCCCATCTTTTACTTTTCATAGCTCCCCCTTTTAGAGAACAGCTGCCTGCCGAATCCAGTCCAACCTCTCTAAGTCAAAGTCATCTGGAACAGTACAGTCAGCTCCCAGAAGAACGCCTTTACTGCCCGCTTCATCCAGTAACCGTCTTGTTTCATTTTGCAATTCCACCTTGGTACCTTGATAAAGCAAACTTTTCTTGCCATTTTCAAATCCACCTAAAACGGCCTTACCTGGAAACAACTCTTGACCCTGTATCAAACTAACATCCTCATGATGAGTCGCCCAGTTGACCACTTGAGCTGGATAGTCCTTAAATATCGTCACATCATTGCTCGCACCTTCAAAACCACAGATATGGAGGATATTGGTCCCACCAACCTGATTGGCAGCCTCTAAAATCGCTATATTACTCGGTTCAATGTAGGTTTGATATAGTGTTGGTGTGATGCGCTCATCTTGAATTTCTTGGGTGCTGAGGTAAATCCCGTCGACACCGCCTTGCTGGATGATTTTCTGAGTTAGGATAGCAATATCTCCTGCAATCACATCTAGAATCGCTCTGAACTGCTCAGGATTTTCAAGCAATAGATCAGCCACTTCCCTATCTCCTCGAGAGGTTTCTGTACGGAACCAGCGCTTGAAGTAGGAGATAGGGGAAAAGATATTGTAGAAAGAAGCAATCTCTTCGGTAAAGGTCTCTCGAATCGCTTGTACCACTTCCACCTGTTGCTGAATCCATGGGTGTTCCTCACCAATCGACTCAATAGAAGTCAGCTCCTGAATGCTTGCAATCTTAGGATTACAGACATTACTTGGATAAAGGAAAAAACCGTCGCTCATAATTTTGACAAAATCAGGGCGAATCCTTTCCACATAGTTGCGATGCCCATCAACACTCTTTTGAAAGATACATGGATTGTTTAATCCCTGCCCCTTTTCTTCGAGTGTTACAAAATGAAACCAAAATCCCACAGGAACTCTTTCCACTTCATCGCCTCGAATCGCTCTAAAGACTAGATCTCTTTTACTTGCCATACCTTTCTCCTTCCATTTGGATTGAAACCATCTTACCACTCCTTTTCCCCTTTTCCCAATATATATTGACTATCAACTCAATTGGAAATTTTTATATCTATGAAGAAAAAATCCCTGAAAAGCTTGATGTTACTAGCCTTTCAAAGATTCACTTTATTTTCATCTATTTTCCAAAAAGAAGCTGATATAGATTTTCTATCAAGCCGATTGAATTTTTTTATATCCATCTTCATTCCCAAATTAAGTACATAATTTTATCCTAATACCAAATTACTACTGAAAAATTTCTTTTATCTCGATATTTCCTTGCACAAATCCCATGAAAACGCTACAATATTAATAGACTATTATTAGGAGGATGGGATTATGAAAATATCCAAAGTTACTATTACAATTGCTTCTACACTTGCTTCCGTCATTTTACTGACTGGCTGTGGCACAAATTCGGCAAATTCACAGACAACACAAAGTAGTACATCTGACAATCAGGTTACAATGACCTATGATCAGTTGCGTTCAAGAGAAAATACTATGTCAACTCTTTGGTATCAAAAAGCAGCTGAGACCAAGGCACTCTATCTACAAGGTTACAATGTCGCTACTGATCGTTTGAAAGAACTACTAAAAACACAGACAGATAAACCCTACTCTATCGTTTTGGACTTAGACGAAACAGTATTAGACAATAGCCCTTATCAAGCGCAAAATGTCAAAGATGGAACAGCATTTACCCCAGAAAACTGGGATGTCTGGGTAAAAAAAGCCGCAGCCAAGGCTGTACCAGGTGCTAAAGACTTCCTCCAATTTGCAGACCAAAACGGTGTCCAAATTTACTATGTATCTGACCGCACGATAGATCAGGTAGATGATACAATCAAAAACCTAGAAAATGAAGGGATTCCTGTACAAAGCCGCGATCATCTCATGTTCTTAGAAAAAGGCGTCAAATCTAAAGAAGGTCGTAGACAAGCAGTCCAAGAAAAAACCAACTTAGTCATGCTACTAGGAGACAATCTTGTGGACTTTGCAGAGTTTTCAAAGACCTCTGAAACTGAGCGCGACCAAAAATTAGAGGAATTACAAAAAGAGTTTGGTGAGAAATTCATCATTTTCCCTAACCCAATGTACGGATCATGGGAAAGCACTGTTTACAATGGTAATAAATTGGATGCCAAGGGTCAAACTGAAGAGCGCCAAAAAAACTTACAAGGTTTTGATAAATAAAATAAGGGAGCTATATGCCAGTTTACACCAACCACAAGATATCGTATTTGTGAGAATATCAAAAAAGACGATTTCCAAGCGGAAATCGTCTTTTAATAAGGACAGACTTCTCCAATTCAAAATGTACTTCATTTAGTATAGGTGTAGCCATAAATCATATTTTCTAAGTGGTTTATACATGACTGTCCGTCAGGGAAAGCAAATATGCAAAATTTAGAAATTTTGATATAATAGAACTATCAAAAAGTAAAGGAATGATTGGTATGAAAGCAATCACAG